>NZ_JBFRFA010000013.1:0-98159 GCF_052114585.1 Pedococcus sp. 2YAF34 | reverse complement strand
GCCGCGGGGGCGGCAGCCGGGGCGGACGGGGTCTGCGCCGCAGGTGCGGCGGGGGCCGCCTCGGCAGCCGGCTTGGCAGCAGGGGCTGCCGGTGCCGGGGCCGCCTTGGCGGGCGAGGGCTTGGCGCCCGCGGAACGCTTCTCCGCGGGGAACGTCTCGGTCGCCTTGCGGACGACCGGTGCCTCGATGGTCGAGCTGGCGGTCTTGACGTACTCGCCGATGCTGTTGAGGTGGGCGATCAGCGTCTTGCTGTCGGTGCCGAGCTCTTTGGCGAGCGCGCTTACACGGACCTTGGCCACGTTTCTCCTGTTCCTGGTCCGTGCCAGGACAGGCGCGGACCGTCGTTACTGCTGGGGGGAGCTCATTGCTGAGTTCTCATCGGGTGCTCATCAGCGTCAAACCCGCTTTCGGTTCCCATAGCGATGGACGGTTGGTTCGCGGTGCTCATCCTGCGGTGGTGCCGGCCGGGCCGCCGTGCGGCGACTCGGTGTGGGCCTCGACGTAGGCCACGACGGCTGCCGGGTCAGGCCCGGAGCCGACACGCAGCGCCCGGCCGAACGCCCGGCGGCGCAGGGCCTGCTCGAGACACTCCCCCGTCGGGTGCAGCCATGCGCCACGCCCCGGCAGGAGGCGACGCGGGTCAGGCGCCAGCCGGGTCACCCCGGCATCGTCCGTCTCCGCGACCACTCGCAGGAGGGCCGACCAGCTATCCGTCCCGCGGCACCCCACACACGTCCGGGTGGGTACCCGGGTCGTGGAGCGGGGGGTGGTGGTGCGTGCTGCGGTCCGGAGTCCAGTCCGGTCGGTCCCCACCAGTCTATCCCCTACTGGCGCCCGGGTGCGTCACCCGTGCTGCTGCGACGCCCTGCGGACCCCTCGGAGGCCCCCGTACGCGGCGCACCGCGCCCCGCGCTCGAGGCGCCGGCGGGGTCGGCCTGGGTGTCCGGGC
Source organism: Pedococcus sp. 2YAF34 (assembly GCF_052114585.1). Taxonomy (NCBI): domain Bacteria; kingdom Bacillati; phylum Actinomycetota; class Actinomycetes; order Micrococcales; family Intrasporangiaceae; genus Pedococcus; species Pedococcus sp. 2YAF34. The sequence goes on along the minus strand of NZ_JBFRFA010000013.1, from coordinate 97,210 downwards.
GGATGTCGATGCGCCAGCCGGTGAGCTTGGCGGCGAGGCGGGCGTTCTGGCCCTCCTTGCCGATGGCCAGGGACAGCTGGTAGTCGGGCACGACGACCCGGGCGGAGCGCAGCTGCGGGTCGACGATCTCGACCGACTCCACCCGCGAGGGCGACAGGGCCGCGGCCACGAACGTCCGCGGGTCCTCGGAGTAGTCGACGATGTCGATCTTCTCGCCGTGCAGCTCGGTCATCACCGCACGGACGCGGGCGCCCATCGGGCCGATGCAGGCGCCCTTGGCGTTGAGTCCAGCGACCTTGGAGTGCACGGCGATCTTCGTGCGGTGACCGGCCTCACGGGCCAGGGCCGCGATCTCGACGGAGCCGTCGGCGATCTCGGGCACCTCGAGGGCGAAGAGCTTGCGCACGAGGTTGGGGTGGGTGCGCGACAGGCCGATCTGCGGTCCCTTCGGCCCGCGGCGCACGGACACCACGAAGCAGCGCAGGCGCTCGCCGTGCACGTACTTCTCCCCCGGCACCTGCTCGGCGAGGGGCAGGATCCCCTCGACGGTGCCGAAGTCGACCGTGACGTGGCGTGGGTCGGGGCTCTGCTGGATGACGCCGGCGACGACGTCACCCTCACGGCCCTTGAAGTCGCCCATGATCGCCTCGTCCTCGAGGTCGCGCAGGCGCTGCACGATGACCTGCCGCGCGGTCGCGGCGGCGATGCGGCCGAAGCCGGTCGGGGTGTCGTCGAACTCGGGCCCGAACTCGCGGGGCGGACGCTCCTCGCCCTCGGCGGGCTCGGGCGTCTCGAGCTCTTCGCGCGCCCACACGATGACGTGCCCGGTCTTGCGGTCGAGCTCGACGCGTGCGTGGCGGTAGGAGTCGTCGGTGCGGTGGTAGGCGACGAGGAGGGCCTGCTCGATGGCAGGGATGAGGATGTCGAGGGAGATGTCCCGCTCGCGCTCCAGGGCCCGCAGGGCGGTCAGGTCGATGTCCATGTCAGCTCTCCTCGGTGTCGTCGTCGGTCTCGTCGACGTCGTCGTGCAGGTCGGTGTCGTCGTGCTCGTCACCGTCGTTGGCGGGGCCCGGCGCTGCGCCGGGGCGGGAGAACTCGACCTCCACGGCGGCCCGCGACAGGGCGGAGTACGGGTGCTGCTCGGTGCGTGCCGGCGTCTTCTTCGTGGCCGGCACCTCGACGGTGACGCCCTCGTCGTCGGCGCTCACCAGCCGCCCGGTGACCGGGGCCCCCTCGAGCGGGGTGAGGGTGACGAGGCGGGTGATGTTGCGACGGTAGTGACGCGGCTCGGTCAGCGGCCGGTCGACGCCGGGCGAGGTCACCTCGAGGGTGTAGGGCTGCTCCCCCATGGCGTCGGCCTCGTCGAGGGCGTCCCCGATCGTGCGGGTGGCGTCGGCCACCTCGTCGAGGCTGAGGGGGTCGGTGGCCGTCGTGGTGGGACCGTCGGTCGCCTCGAGGACGCGGTCGATCCAGATGCGGACGAGCCGGCGCTTGCCGGCGGGCGTCACGGCCACGTCCTCGACGAGCAGCCCGAGGGCCGCGAGGGGGCCTTCCACCGCGGGACGAATCTGGTCCTTGACGCTCAACTGACTCGTCCTCTCTGAAGTTCTGGTGGTGGTGCGCGCCCACTCTATCCACGGCGCAGGCGCGATGCATGCCAGCACATCCCTGCCACAGCCCTGCACGGACGGGCCGCACCCGCGTGCCATGATCGGCGCATGCCCGAGCACCGACCCGGTACGCCGTCGTGCCCGACGCGGCGGGACGTGCTCGCCGCGGGCGCCCGGTTCGGGACCGTGGCCCTGGTGTCGGCGCTGGTGTCGGCCCCGCTGGCTGCGTGCGGGATCCGGCTCGAGGGCGACGCACCTCGGGGTGGCGGGGCGCCGGAGCGGCGGCCGCTACGGGGCGAGCCCTTCCTGCTCGCGCTGAGGCGCCACAGCCTGGACCTCGCGGCGGAGGCGAAGGCCCTGGGCGGCCCGGCCAAGGCCCTGCCGGCGCGGCTCGCCGTCCTGCACACGCGCCAGGCGGAGGTGCTGCGCACCGAGCTGCTGCGCCTCGGCGTACCGGTCTCGGTGGTCGACGGCGCCGAGGAGCCGGACGGCACCGCCACCACGACCTCACCCTCGGCCGGCCCTTCGTCCGGCCCTTCGTCCACCCAGTCCTCTGGTGCCTCGTCCGGGGCGACCGCGGGGGCGGTCACCGGGCCCCAGGCCCTGGCCGCCTCTGAGGCCGGCGACCTCGGTCCCGCGGCGATCACCGACCTCGCCGGGGTTCCCGCCGAGGTCCTCCCCCTGGCGGGGGCCCTGCTCGCGCAGCGTGCGGCTGCCGCGGCCCTGCTCGGGACGCCGACGACCTGGCCGGAGCCGAAGTGGTCCGAGCCGTCGCTGGCGGCGTCGTACCTCCAGAGCACCCGCGCTGCCGTGTACGGCTTCCAGGTCGTCGCGGCACAGTCCCCCACCGGCGCGCAGCGGACTCTCGCCCGCACGACCCTCGCGGTCCTCGAGGCCCGCCAAGGACGCCAGGAGGCGCTGGCCGGGCCGGCCGCAGCGCCACCCCCCCTCGCCTACCCGCTGCCGTACCCCGTCGCGACGCCGGCTGCGGCCCGCAAGCTCGCGGCCCACCTGCTCACCGAGCTGCTGGCCACGGGGGCCCGCGACCTCGGCTCGACCGGCGGTGAGGCCGGGCCGCTCGGCGCCGTGGTGCAGTGGCTCGCCGACACCGAGGTCCTGGCCTCACGGTGGGGCGTCGCCCTGACCCCCTTCCCCGGGCTCGTGGCACCCGCGTGACCCGCGTGCAGGACGCGGCGGCGCTGCTGCCACCGGCCTTCCTGGCGTTCGTCCAGCGCTTCACCGCCGAGGAGGGCGCGGTCGGTGGACCGTCCGGGAGCGCGTGGGCGGCCGGGCTGCCGAAGCTGCTGGCCGACCTGCTCGACGACTGGGACCTCACCGTGACCGGCCCCGCACGCACCGGCCGGACCTCGGTCGTGCTCCCCGTCCTGCGCGAGGGGGCACCCCTTGCCCTCAAGGTCGGCTGGCCGCACGTCGAGGCGCGCGACGAGGCCCTGGCGCTGCGGCTGTGGGACGGCCACGGCGCCGTGCGGCTCGTGGCCGCGGACCCGCACCGCAGCGCGCTGCTGCTGGAGCCGCTCGACAGCAGCCACGACCTCCGGGACCTCGACGTCGACGCGGCCTGTGAGGTGACCGGCGAGCTGCTGGCCCGGCTGCACGTCCCGGCCCCACCCCAGGTCGGCAGGCTCTCGGCCCACGTCCGTCGGCACGCCGCCCCGCTGCTAGGGGAGGGCTCGGTCCTGCCCCGGCGCATGGCCGAACGCACGGCGGGACTGCTCGACGACCTGCTCTCCGACCCCGCCTGCGACGCGACGCTGCTGCACGGCGACCTTCACAACGAGAACGTCCTGCACAGCCTCCCCGGCTCCGACCGCCCGGCGTGGGTGGCGATCGACCCGAACGCCGTTGCCGGCCACCCGGGGTTCGAGGTCCAGCCGCTGCTGCGCAACCGCCGCGACGAGCTCGGGACCGGCTCGGCGTTCCGCTACCTGGTCCGGCGACGGGTCGAGGTCACCTGCGACGCGGCCGGCATCGACGAGGACGAGGCGCTCGAGTGGTCCTACGTCCACACCGCCATCAACGCCGGCTGGGCCGCCAAGGACGGCGACGCCGACGAGGTGACCTTCTGCATCGCACTGCTCAAGGCGCTCGACGGCTGAGGCCTCGCCGCGGCCACCGCGGCAGCTGCACGACGCCCGGTCCCCGACGCGCCGAGGGCGGGAAAGGGGCGCAGACTTCGACCATGCGCTTCGGATTCCACTTCCTCGACTTCACCATCCCGCAGGGCCCGGCGTCGTACGCCCCCGCCCTGCGCTCCACTGCGGCAGCGGCAGAGGCCGCCGGCGCCTCGTGGCTGACCGTGATGGACCACTACTTCCAGATGGAGTTCTTCCGCACCGCCCACGACCCCATGCTGGAGGCCTACACGACGCTCGGGTTCCTGGCCGGGGCGACCGAACGGGTCAAGCTCGGGACCGTCGTCACGGGCGTGACGTACCGGCACCCCGGGCTGCTCGCCAAGATCGCCACCACCCTCGACGTCGTGAGCGGCGGTCGGGCGTTCCTGGGCATCGGCGCCGCCTGGTACGAGCGCGAGCACCTCGCGCTGGGCGTGCCCTACCCGCCGGTCGCCGAGCGGTTCGAGCGCCTCGAGGAGACCCTGCAGATCGTCCAGCAGATGTGGAGCGACGACGAGGGGCCGTTCGAGGGGAAGCACTACCAGCTGGCCGAGACGATCAACGTGCCGCAGCCGCTCACCCGGCCGCACCCGCCGATCGTGGTCGGCGGCAGCGGGGAGAAGAAGACGCTGCGGCTGGTCGCGCAGTACGCCGACGCGACCAACCTGATCGTCTCCGGCGCGGACGAGCTCGCCCACAAGCTGGAGGTGCTGCGGCGCCACTGCGACGACGTGGGACGCGACTACGCGACGATCGAGAAGACCGTCATGGGGCCGCAGGGTGACCCGCTCGGCGACGTCGACGGCTTCCTGCGCACCGCACAGGCCTATGCGGACCTCGGGGTCGAGCACATCCACCTCCGGGCGATGGCTCCCGACCCTGCGGCCACGGTGACGGCGTTCGGCGAGCGGGTGGCGCCCCGCCTGGCCGAGATCGGCTAGGCCCCTGGCCCTGGCCCTGTCACCCGGCCCAGCGGTACTCGACCTCGGGGCGCCCCTGCCCCGCGTACCGGGAGCTGCGCACCACCACCCGCGCGTCGCACAGGTACTCCGCGTAGCGGCGGGCCGTCACCCGGCTGACCCCGACGGCCTCGCCCAGCTCGCTCGCGGACAGGCCGCTGTCCCTCGTGCCGTCACGCAGGGCCCGCGTCACCCGGCTGAGGAGGTCCTCGCTCATGCCCTTGGGCACCGACGCGCGCGGCGACGGGCGAGCCCCGGCGAGCACCTCGTCGACCTCGGCCTGGGTGTCGACCCGCGCCGAGGACGGCAGCTGGCGGCGGTAGGCGAGGTGGGCTTCGAGCCGGTCGCGGAGGGTGGCGAACACGAACGGCTTGAGCAGGTACTGGACGACGCCGAGCGACACCGCGCCGCGGACGACCTCGAGGTCGCGGGCCGAGGTGACGGCGATGACGTCGGCCCGGTGGCCGGCGGCGCGCATCCGGCGGATCACGTCGAGCCCGTGGCCGTCCGGCAGGTTCATGTCGAGCAGCACCACGTCGACCCGCGTCGCGGCCAGGGCCTGGAGGGCCGCAGCGGCCGTGCCGACCGTGCGCGCGACCGCGAACCCGTCGACCCGCGCCACGTAGGCGGCGTGCGCCTGGGCGGCGACCGGCTCGTCCTCGACGACCAGGACCTGCAGGGGCGTGTCAGCCACCGGTCACCACCCCGCGCCTGCGGGACCGGCCACCGGCAGGCGCACGGTGAACACCGCGCCGGGGCCTCCGTCCACCGACAGCGACCCGCCGAGGCGGCTGACGCTCTGGGACACCAGCGCCAGCCCGATGCCGCGCCGACCCTCCTGCCCCTCGTCCTTGGACGACACCCCGCGCTCGAACGCCTTCGCCACGGCGCCCGGGGGCAGGCCGGGGCCGGTGTCGGCGACGGTGAGCACGACGTCACCACCGTCACGGACCGCGTCGACCCGCACCTGCCGCTCCCCCGGCTCACCTGCGACGGCGTCGAAGGCGTTGTCGATGAGGTTGCCCACGATGGTGACGACGTCGCGCGCCGGTAGGGCGTCCACGGGCCAGACGGCGCCCTCGCCGATGCGCAGGTCGATGCCGCGCTCGCCCGCCTCGGCCGCCTTGCCGAGCAGGAGCGCGGACAGTGCCGGCTCCTCGATGCCGGCGACGACCCGGTCGGTGAGCAGCTGCGAGAGCTCGAGCTCCTCGGTCGCGAACTCCAGCGCCCGGTCGGGGTGACCGAGCTCGATGAGCGAGACGATGGTGTGCAGGCGGTTGGCCGACTCGTGGGCCTGCGAGCGCAGCGCCTCGGTCAGCCCGCGAGCCGAGTCGAGCTCGCCGGTGAGGTGCTCGAGGTCGGTGCGGTCGCGCAGCGTGGCGACGTGGCCCAGGGCGCGACCGTCCCAGCGGGCCGGCGCGGTGTTGAGCACGAGCACCCGGGCCGCGGTGACGTGCAGCTCGTCCTCGCGCGGCGTCTCGTCGGTGAGCGCGTCAGTGAGCGGGCCCGAGAGCCCGAGGTCCGCGACGGGCTGCCCCACCGCGCCCTCGCCGAGCCCGAGGAGCCGGACGGCCTCGTCGTTGGCGAGCCGGAGCCTGCCCTCGAGGTCGATGAGCAGCAGCCCCTCGGTCACGGCGTGCAGGACGGCGTCGTAGTACTCGACCATCTCGCGCAGCTGCCGCTCCCCGAGGCCGTGGGTCTGGCGCCGTACGCGGCGGGCGACCAGCGCCGTCGCGATCCCGGTGAGCACCGCTGCGGCGAGGCCCGCGCCGAGCAGCGCGACCAGCTGGCCCTCCAGCCGGCGGCTCACCGCCGCCTTGCGTATGCCCACCGCGACCAGGCCGACCACCGGGCCGTCGTCGCCGGCGCCCGCCCTGACCGGCACCACCGCGCGGCGGGACGGACCCAGGGTGCCGGTGTAGTCCTCGACGACCGTGCCGCCGCGCTGCGCCTGCTCGATGTGGCCGATGAACTGCTTGCCGATGAGCGAGGTGTCCGGGTGGGTGAACCGGGTGCCGGTGGGGCTCATGATGACCACGAAGTCGGTCCGGGTGTGGCGTCGCACGTCCTCGGCGAAGGCCTGCAACCGCCCGGCACGGTCGGCGGTCTGCACCGCGGCCACCACCTCGGGGGCGCTGGCCACAGTCCGCGCCACTGCGAGCGCCCGCGCCGTCGCCTCCTGGGTGCCCGCGCGCTGCGCCTGCGCGTACGCCGCGCCGGTGCCGATGCCGACCACGAGCAGGGCGACGAGGACCTGCAGGGCGAAGGTCTGGGCGGCGACGCTCCACCGCCCGGGTGAGGGGGCCCAGCGGCCCGGGCTCAGCGCCATACCGCCGCACCGGGGACCCCGGCGGGGCCGTGGGCCCACCGGAACTCAAAGAACACAAGGGTGACCCTAGCCACTGCGGCGCCCATACTCGTCCGGAGTTCACCCCTCCCGGCCTGCCCGGGACCGAGTCCACTGGAGAACACGTGAGCACCGCAGCCGACAACGCCGTCGACCGCCCGGCACCCCGCCGTGACCGGACGCACTACCTCTACCTCGCGGTCATCGTCGCGATGGTCCTGGGCATCATCGTCGGGTTCGCCTTCCCCGACTTCGGGATCAAGCTGAAGTGGCTTGGCACCGGCTTCGTCAACCTGATCAAGATGATGATCACGCCGATCATCTTCTGCACCATCGTCCTCGGCATCGGCTCGGTCCGCCGGGCCGCGCAGGTCGGCAAGGTCGGCGGCCTGGCCCTCGGCTACTTCCTGACCATGTCGACCTTCGCGCTCGCGATCGGCCTGGTGGTGGGCAACATCGTCAAGCCCGGCGCCGGGCTGCACCTCACCGACGCCCTCGCCAAGACCGGCCAGGCCCAGGTCGGCGAGAAGAGCGAGAGCACGGTCGACTTCGTCCTCGGCCTCATCCCCGACACGCTCGTCTCCGCCCTGACGGCCGGCTCGGTGCTCCAGGCGCTGCTGGTGGCCCTGCTGGTCGGCTTCGCGCTGCAGAAGATGGGCCGCGCCGGTGAGCCGATCCTCGTCGGCATCAAGCACTTCGAGCGGCTCGTCTTCCGCCTCATGGCGATGATCATGTACGCCGCGCCGATCGGTGCGTTCGGCGCGATGGCAGCCGTCGTCGGCGCCACCGGGCTCGACGCGCTCAAGAGCCTGGCCCAGGTGATGATCGCGTTCTACATCACGTGTGCGCTGTTCGTGTTCGTCGTCCTCGGCCTGGTGCTCAAGGCCTTCACCGGTGTCAACGTGTTCTCGCTGCTGAGGTACCTGGGTCGCGAGTTCCTGCTCATCCTGTCGACCTCGTCGTCGGAGTCGGCCCTGCCCCGCCTCATCGCGAAGATGGAGCACGCCGGGGTCTCCCGTCCCGTCGTCGGCATCACCGTCCCGACCGGCTACTCGTTCAACCTCGACGGCACCGCGATCTACCTGACGATGGCGTCGCTGTTCATCGCCGACGCCATGGACAAGCCGTTCAGCCTCAGCCAGCAGATCTCGTTGCTGCTGTTCATGATCATCGCCTCCAAGGGCGCCGCCGGCGTCACCGGCGCTGGCCTGGCGACCCTGGCCGGTGGCCTGCAGTCGCACCGCCCCGACCTCGTCGACGGTGTCGGGTTCATCGTCGGCATCGACCGCATGATGAGCGAGGCGCGGGCGCTGACCAACTTCGCCGGCAACTCGATCGCGACGGTGCTCATCGGCCACTGGGTGGGCGAGCTCGACCGGCCCCGGCTCGACGCGGTGCTCGCCGGCCACCTGCCCTTCGACGAGTCCACGATGGTCGACGACGACCACGGGTCCGCCCGGGTGGACGGGACCGACCAGGTCGACGAGTCACCGGAAGGCGACCGTGCGGAGAGGGTGCCTGCCGGGCGCTGACCCGCACCACCGTGACCACCCGGCCACGACAGCTGGCGACCTGCCGGCTGTCGTGGCCGGTTCGGTGTCCGGGCCACCCCTGCTGCCCGGGCGCCGGACGTGGTGGCCGGTACGGCGCGGTCAGAGGCGCTGGGGGAACCCGAAGGTGGTGCGCACCCCGGTCGAGAACAGCACGCTCGCGGGCGGGGTCGTCCGGGCGAACGTGCCCAGCCCTGCAGCGACGACCAGCTCGTCGTCGAGCTCCAGCACCTCGGCGGACCGCAGCGGCCAGGGCCCGTGGGTGTTGGGCACCCACAGGGACTGTCCCGCCACCTGCGTGTGCAGGCCGAACCGCGCGGTGAGGAAGAGCTCGAGCGGCGATGGCTCGCCCAGCCGCTCCCCCACGCGCACGGTGATGCGCGACCGTGGCGGGCGGCCACCGGCAGCGCGCGAGCGGGTGAACCGGCGGGTGGTGTAGGTCAGCACCCGGCCGTCGCCCTCGTCACCACCGGGAGCGGCGTGGTCGCGGACCTGCATCGACGCCCACTCGTAGGGGACGTTGAACCCGAGCCGGGCTCCCAGCACGACGAGCAGCCGCTGGGCCTCGAGCGACAGGAAGGTGACGCCGTGCCGGCCCCGGTCGTCGACGGAGTACACGCGCACGTTGGTCTCGGCGAACGTGCCGAGCCACGGCACCGGTGGTCCCGTGCCGATGCCGGCGTCGACCATCCGGAACGGGATCAGGCCGACCCAGGCCGACCCGTCGAAGATGTCCGGGCGGACGCCGCGGGGCAGCAGCGGGGCGAGCAGGGCGGGCTCGACCGGCCAGTGCAGGAACGAGATGTCGCGCCACCACTGGCTCATGATCTGGTGGGTGGGCAGCGGTGGCCCCTGGGGGTCGAGGGGCTTCACCGCGGGCCGCCTTCCACCACCACGCCGAGGTGGGCGCAGACCGCATGCGCCGCGCGTCGCCCGGACACCATGGCGCCCTGGATGGAGGAGGTGTCGCGGTGGTCGCCCGCGACGAACCGCCCCTCCCCCAGGGCCACCGGCCGGCGGACGACCAGCGGCGGCGGGACGAACGGCAGGGCGTGGGCGACGTCGTGGCGCACCAACAGGTCCCATCCCGCGGCCGAGGTCGACCAGACCCGGCCGACCTCGCGGCGCACCAGCTGCTCGTCGTCCGGGGCCGTGGCCAGCGTCGTCGCCTGCACGAGGCGCCGTCCCGGAGGGGCGTAGGAGGGCGCGGCGTCGGAGACGACGGCAGTGTTGACGACCGGCCCCCGGGCGCCGTCGACCCGCAGCCACCGGCTCGTCGGCACCGGGTCGCTCGTCGAGAACCACCAGGTGCGCAGACCCTGCGTGGGCACCGGGGCAGCGATCCCGAGCTCGGCCGCACCCGCCACGTCGGTGGCGACGACCACCGCCCGCGCAGGTACCTCCCCTCCGTCGGTGCGCACGGTCGTCCTGGACCCGAGCGTGGCCCGGGTGCCGAGCCGTACGGGGCGGCGCAGCCTGGCCGCGAGCTGGGCCGGCACGGCACGCATCCCGCCGCTTGGGAGACCGGGCGTCCCGAGCAGGAAGGACCGCAGCAGGAGGAGCACGAAGGCCGCCGACGTGCGGCCCCTGCCGTCGGCGAGGACCCCCGCCAGGAACGGCTCGAGCACCTCGCGCCTCAGCGGGCCGTCGACGCCCGCACGGTCGAGCGACTCGGCCAGCGAGCAGTCCGGGCCCGACTCCAGCCGCGCCACGGAGCCCAGGCTGGGTGCTGCCCAGCGGGCGAGCCGGGCGACCTCGCCGGGGGTGACCAGCCCGCTCGCCAGGGTGCGGAGCAGCGCGCCGGGCTCGCGCCGCGGGTCGGCGAGCAGGGCGGTGACGCCGTCTCGCCGCACCTCGACACCGGCCCCGAACTGTTGCAGCGCAAGGGCTTCCACGTCCAGGTGTCGGCGCACCGCAGGGTACGAGGGGTTGAGCAGCTGGAACCCGACGTCGCACAGGTGCCCGTCGACGACCTCGGTGCGCACGCGGCCGCCGACGACGTCGCCCGCCTCCACCACGAGCACGTCGAGGCCCTGCTCCTCCAGGACCACCGCACACACCAGCCCTGCCAGGCCCGCTCCGACCACCACGACGTCATGCATGGACTCACGGTGCCACGCGCGGTCGCAAGGTGCCCACGCGGGCGGTGCGTGCGCCGTACGGTGTCCCCGTGACCGAGCAGCTGACCACCGAGCCCACCGAGTATCCGGACGACGCCGAGCCCGCCGACACCGTCGTGACCGAGCTGCGCACGGAGCGGCTGCTCCTGCGCCAGTGGCGCCCCGAGGACCGTGAGCCGTTCGCAGCGCTGAACGACGACCCGCTGGTCATGGAGCACTTCCCGGGGCACCTCGACCGCGCGGCGAGCGACGCGATGGCCGACCGCATCGAGACCGCGATCGCCCGCAACGGCTGGGGGCTGTGGGCGGCCGAGGTCCTCGACACCGGGGAATTCATCGGGTTCGTCGGGCTGGCGGTGCCACGGTTCGAGGAGCACTTCACCCCCTGCGTCGAGATCGGGTGGCGGCTGGCGAGCTCGGCCTGGGGTCGCGGCTACGCGCCCGAGGGTGCGCGGGCCTCGCTGGCGCACGCGTTCGGCCCGCTGGGTCTCGACGAGGTGGTGGCCATGACGATCCCCGCCAACGACCGGTCGCAGTCGGTCATGCGCAAGATCGGGATGACGCGCGACGAGTCAGCCGACTTCGACCACCCGCTCATCGCCGAGGGCGACCCCACCCGGCGGCACGTGCTCTACCGGATCACCCGGCAGGAGTGGGCCGTGCTCCGTCCTTGCTGAGCAGAGCGGCGAGGGACCTCGCTTCCTCGTGGCAGGCTGCACAGCCCTGCAGGTGGCGGGACAAGGCCGGGTCGGGGGGGTCGTTGCGCAGCAGCGCCTCGACGTGGCCGTCCATGCGCTCGAAGCACTCCTCGCAGGACAGGTACGGCGTGGTGTCCAGCAGGAGCGCGTCGACGGCATCCGGCTGGAGGGGCCCGGGGCGGGCGGCTGGCTGGGGGTTCATGGCATGCCTGCTCGGGTCGTGGGAACGTGTCTCGGGCCGTGCGCTGGGTCCGGCGGCAGGTAGCCTCTGCCGGTGAGGTCGGCACGCAGCCGGGTGCGGACGTCGTGGACGGTCTTGTACAGCGCTCCGCGGGTCGTCCCGAGGCGGTCGGCCAGGACGTCGATGGGGACGCCGTCGACCAGCAGCGCGATGGCGACCCTGCGCTGGTGCGGCGTCAGGACGGTGCGCATCGACGTCGAGACGGCCGCGGCGAGGTCTGCTCCCTCGACGTGCCGCTCGGGCCCGTCGTGGTCGGGTGCCGGACGCCCGGCCAGGTCGAGGTCGTGCAGCTCGACCTCCCGGTGCTGCCACTGCACGCGGCGGACGTCCGTGGCCGCCTGGAGGATGGCGAACTTGTAGGCCCACGTGGTGAACCGGCTGCGGCCCTCGAACGTGTGGAGCTTGGCCAGCAGTGCGGTCATCGCCTCGTCCGCGGCCTGGTTGACGATGACGTCCACGGTCGCCCGCGAGTCGTCGGGTAGGGCGGAGCGCATGCGCGAGACCTGGTGGCCGGCAGCCCGCAGCATCAGGTCGTGCAGGCGTCGGGTGGCGGCGAGCTGCTGCGCCCCGCCACCCGAGAGGGCCGCGACCCAGTCCTCGGGGTCGGCGTCCGGGCCGTGCCCAGCCGTGGTGATCGGGCCCGGGCTGTGCGCGGTCACCGGGACCGCGGGGTGGTGTCGAGGGGCGACAGGATGCGCGCGGCGAGGCGGGGAGGGCAGCCGGCGTCGACCAGCTGAAGGAGCGCGTGCAGGTCGGTGCGCTGGGCGGCGACCTCGTCGGCGAGGTCCGGCGGGAACCCTGCCTCCCGCAACCGGCAGGCGCGCCAGGCGACGACGTCGACCGGCGGGCCGGGGGCCCGGCAGGCGCCGGTGGTGTGGTGTGGACGGGTGGTCATGCCCTGTTTGCTGCCGGGACGGGACGAGGTCTTACCGACGGCTCACAGCTTGGGTGCGGGTTGGTAAGACACCCGGGGTGCGGTGCGGCTAACACCGAGTCAGCCTCCCACCGCGCCGGACCCGGCGCCACACCTTCGGGCGCCCCGTCGGCCGTCGGGAGGACACCACACCAGAGGAGCCGCTCATGGCCACCACCGATGCCCGCGACCGCCACCACGACCAGGTCCGCACCCTGGCTCCGCACGCGCGGACCCGAAGGCTGCACCGCGACCCGTCCTACCAGGCCTACGCCGTGCTGAGGGGCGCGTTCGTGGTTGCGCCCGTCGTCTTCGGACTCGACAAGTTCACCAACCTGCTGGTCCGCTGGGACCAGTACCTGGCGCCCGTCCTCTCCCGCCCCCTGCCCGTGAGCCCGCACCAGGCGATGTACGCCGTCGGGGTGGTGGAGGTGCTCGCCGGCCTGCTCGTGCTGCTGCACCCGCGCCTCGGCTCGGTCGTCGTCGCCGCCTGGCTCGGTGGCATCGTCGTCAACCTGCTGCTCGTCCCAGGCTGGTACGACGTCGCCCTCCGCGACTTCGGCCTCCTGCTGGCCGCCGTTGCGCTGCAACGGCTCTCGACGAAGTTCGACGCCCGGCCAGCCCTGTGGCCGCTGCGCACCGGAGTTGAACGACGCCCGCCCCGCGACGAGACCGCGGGTCGAGACCGCACCGTCACCTCCACCACCGGGACGACTGCGTGAGCGCTCGCACGGCCTGGTCCGGGCCGTCCCCCGTGGCCGACCCGGACCTGGCAGGCGCCGCCGCTGGAGCCCGGGCCCTGCTCGACTCGCTCGGCGTGGACCTCGCGTCCGAGTCGTTGGCGCGGACACCGGCCCGCATGGCCGCTGCCCTGGCGGAGCTCCTCACCCCGCGGCCGTTCGAGATGACGACGTTCCCCAACGACGGCGGCTACGACGAGCTGATCGTCGCCCGCGGGGTCCCCGTCCGGTCGCTGTGCGAGCACCACATGCTGCCGTTCGTCGGCACCGCGCACGTCGGCTACCTCCCCGGTGACCGCATCGTCGGCCTGTCCAAGCTCGCACGGGTCGTGGAGCACTTCTCGAGGCGTCCGCAGGTGCAGGAGCGCCTGACCACCCAGGTGTCCACGTGGCTGCGCGACCGGCTGGGGGCTGCGGGGGTGGGGGTCGTCGTCGAGGCCGAGCACCTCTGCATGACGCTGCGGGGTGTCCAGGCACCGGGGACGACGACCGTGACGTCGAGCCTGCTCGGGGTGCTGCGGGACGACCCGCGCACGCGGGCCGAGTTCCTCGCCCTCACACGGCCCCAGCGCTGACGTCGCCGGCGCCTCCTCCGACCACTCCCGGCGACAAGCGTCCCGAGGACTGGCGTCCACCTGGGGTGGTGGCGACGACCGGTCGCGACGAGGATGCAGGGTCAGGACGAGGACGAGGAGAGAGCCATGGGCACCGAGACCACGGGCGGACACCCCGCCGACGACGCAGCGGTGGACCTCGCGGAGGAGGGTGCGTCGCTGCTGGCGCAGGCGCGTGAGGGCGGCAACGGGCACGCGTCCCGCCTGCTGCTGGGCGGGGAGCGCCAACGAGCGGTGCTGATGGCGCTGCGGAGCGGCGCGACGCTGTCCGAGCACGAGTCGCCGCCGGCAGCCACGCTCCACGTCCTGCAGGGCACCGCGCGCCTGTATGCAGTGGACGGCCCCGAGTGGGTCGTGCCGGCCGGCCGGCTCGTCGCCATACCGTCCGCCCGGCACGGGGTGGAGGCCCTCGAGGACACCGTCATCCTGCTCACGGTCGCCCTCGCCCCCTAGCCGGCACGGTACGTCTCCTCCCGTCCCCGCCCGCCGGCCCATACGGCCCGGCACCGAGCCCTTCTCCGTGGGCGGCGGGCGCGGCGCCTACGGTGGGGTATGCCCAACCGCCTCGCACGGTCGACCTCGCCGTACCTGCTGCAGCACCAGGACAACCCCGTCGACTGGCAGGAGTGGGGGCCGGAGGCCTTCGCCGAGGCGCGTCGCCGCGACGTGCCGGTCCTGCTGAGCGTCGGGTATGCCGCGTGCCACTGGTGCCACGTCATGGCCCACGAGTCGTTCGAGGACGAGGACGTGGCCAGGGCGGTCAACGCCGACTTCGTCGCCGTCAAGGTCGACCGCGAGGAGCGGCCCGACATCGACGCCGTCTACATGGCCGCCACCACCGCGCTGACCGGCCACGGCGGGTGGCCGATGACGTGCTTCCTCACGCCTGACGGCGACCCGTTCTTCGCCGGCACCTACTTCCCCCGACCGCAGTTCCTGCAGCTCCTGGAGGGGGTGACGAGCGCCTGGGCCGACCAGCGCGAGCAGGTGCTGGGTAGCGGCGCCCACATCGCCGAGCGGCTCCGCGAGCTGTCCGCCCCGGTCACCGGGCACGCGCTCGACGCCGAGGTGCTCGAGACCGCGGTCACGCGGCTGCGCGGCCAGTTCGACCACGCCGCAGCAGGTTTCGGCGGCGCACCGAAGTTCCCGCCGTCGATGGTGCTGGAGTTCCTGCTGCGCCACCACGCGCGCACCGGGTCCGCGGACGCGCTCTCGATGGCCGCGGCCACCTGCGCGGCGATGGCCCGTGGCGGGATGTACGACCAGCTCGCCGGCGGGTTCGCGCGCTACTCGGTCGACGCCCGGTGGGTGGTGCCCCACTTCGAGAAGATGCTCTACGACAACGCCCAGCTCCTGCGCGTGTACACCCACCTGTGGCGCATCACCGGCGACGCGCTCGCCCGGCGGGTGGCGGTGGAGACGGCGGAGTTCCTGCTGCGTGAACTGCGCACCGCCGAGGGCGGTTTCGCCTCTGCCCTCGACGCCGACACCGACGGCGTCGAGGGGCTCACGTATGCCTGGTCGCCGGCCCAGCTCGTGGAGGTGCTGGGCGAGGACGACGGGGGGCGGGCCGCGACGCTGCTGTCCGTGACGCCGGCAGGCACGTTCGAGCACGGCCTGTCCACCCTGCAGCTGCTCGAGGACCCCGACGACACCGGCTGGTGGGCGGCCACCCGGTCGGCGCTGCTGGCAGCGCGGCAGGACCGTCCGCAGCCGGCGCGCGACGACAAGGTGGTGACGTCGTGGAACGGCCTGGCCATCGCCGCGCTGGCGGAGGCCGGCACCATCCTCCACGAGCCGGCGCTGGTTGCCGCAGCCCAGGCGTGCGCGGCCTTCGTCGTGTCCACGCATCTGGTCGACGGACGACTGCGCAGGGCGTCGCGCGACGGAGCCGTCGGGTCGGCAGCCGGTGTCGCCGACGACTACGGCAACCTCGCGGAGGGGCTGCTCGCACTCCACCAGGCGACGGGTGAGGTCCGGTGGCTGGAGGTGGCGCGCGAGCTGCTCGCCACCGCGGTGGCGCGGTTCGCCGCACCGGACGGGGGTTTCCACGACACGAGCGACGACGCCGAGGAGCTGTTCACCCGCCCCCGCAGCGCCGCCGACAACGCCGAGCCGTCCGGCCAGAGCGCCCTGGCCGGTGCACTGCTCACGTGTGCGGCGCTCACGGGCGACACCGCGATGCGGGAGCGCGCCGAGGCGGCCCTGTCCGCCTCGGGGGCGGTCGCCGCCCGTGACCCGCGTTTCGGCGGGTGGGCCCTCGCCGCGGCCGAGGCCGCTGTCGCAGGGCCGCTGCAGGTGGCCGTGGTGGGCGCCGGGCCCGAGGCCGACGCGCTGCTCGAGGTGGTGCGCCGCTCACCCTCCCCCGGTCTCGTGCACGTCCACGGCGACCCCGACACCACCGGCATCCCCCTGCTCGAGCAGCGACCCCTGGTCGGCGGCCGTGCTGCTGCCTACGTGTGCCGCGGGTTCGTCTGCGACGCCCCCGTGACCGACGTTTCAGCCCTCAGGGCAGCGCTGCGGTGACCACCGGCCGGAGTGCCTCGACGTCCCAGCCGGGTCCCGCTCCGGGACGGTCGGCGAGGTAGGCAGCGATCTCCTCGGCACCGAGCTCGTGCGTCTCGTGCAGGCCGCGGGCGACCACCTCGAGGTAGGGCTGCGCAGGCGAGTTGCGTTGCAGCACTTCTGGATCCGGTGCGGTGAAGGTGAGCACCGGCTGGCCGTCCAGCTCACCCACGAGGTGCAGCGACTCGTACCGTCCCGGTCCCAGGTCGTGGCGTGAGCTGCTCAGCACGGTGCTGAGGTCGAGGTCCTCGCCGGGCGGACGGTGCATCTCCTGCGCGGCGACGTCCGCGAACTGCTGCTCGGTCACCAGGTAGGCCCGCGCCAGTGTGGCGCCCGCAGCGCCGGAGTCGTAGAAGGCGATGCCGCCGCCCCACGTCGGCGACTCCCAGGCGAAGAACATCTCCCCCGGCAGCGTCATCGCCCGGTCGGCCGTCGGGGGGCTGGTGTTGCGAGCGCCGGGGTACGTCCGCGTCGCCCCCGCAGGGCGGCCACCCTCGAGGTAGCAGAGGAAACGGTCGCGAGCGAGGTTGCTGCCGTAGCTCGCGTACCAGACCTGCACGCCTCCCACTCTGCCAGAGGTGTCGGCCGCGGGGGCGGGAGCGGGTACGGCTCAGAGGACGAACGAGCGGTAGGCGGGGTCGTGGGCGGCGAGCGCCTCGCGCCCGGCGACGGGGTCGACGAACAGCGCCGTCGCCCACACGTCGGCCCACAGCAGGCCCGGCCCCCACACCGTGACGGACCCGGCACGGTCGACCGCGCCCCCGGTGCGGGGGTCGCCGATGTGCAGGCCACGGGCGGCGGTCCCCGAGGTGGCCAGGCCGCCGATGGCGAGGTCGAGCGACGCGGCCACGGTGCCGGGACTGCGTGGGTCCTCGATGCCGACGCGCCACGAGGTCGGGCGTGCGCCTGGTCCCGCGCCGGCCACGATGTCGCCACCGGCGTTGACGCACCAGGAGATGCCGGGGACGTTGGCCAGGTGGGCGGCGGCCTTCTCGACGGCCCAGCCCTTGACCAGGCCGGTGGGGTCGTAGCCACCCGAGCCGGGGTAGGCCGCGGTGAACAGGCCGCCGGTGCGCTGCTGCGCCTGCGCGCACAGCTGCGCGACCTCCTCGTGCCACGGGTGGGCGTCCGCGCCGTCGAGCTCGCCCCTGCGCAGCCGCATGAGCTCGCTGTCGGGACGCCAGGTGCTGAAGAGTTCGTCGACCTTGTGCAGGAACGACCACACCTGCCCGACCGCCTCCTCGACCTCGGTTGCCTGCACGGCCGGCAGCTCGCCGCGGACGTGGACCGAGACCGGCAGGCCCATGACCTGCTCGACGAAGGCGCGGCGCGGGGTCGCGGGCGCCGACGACCCGTCGTGGGACGAGGCGGTGGCGGGACGCGGCGCGGTCACGGCACTCACAGGTGGGCCTGGTCGATCGCGGACTGCAGCGACTGGATGTAGCCGTCGGAGGTGTACGTGGCCCCCGAGACCATGTCGATGGTGGCGCTCTGGGCCTGCACGACCTCGCTGTTGAGGACGGGCACCGCGTAGGAGTTGATCTCCTGGTCGCGGTGGTCATTCCACGGGACCTGCAGGACCTGGGCCGCGGTGATCTTGCCGCCAGCGACCGTGATCTGTACCTGCACGTTGCCGAACCGGGTGCTCACCGCGTTGCCGTCGTACGTCCTGGCGGCCGATGCCGTCGAGGAGGAGGACGAGGAGGAGGACGAGGAGCTCGGCGTCGAGGAGGAGCTGCCTGAGCCTGAGCCGGAGCCGGTCGACCCTGAGCCGGAGGACCCGGACGACCCCGACGTCGTGGGGCTGCCGGACGGCGTGGTCGCCTCCGGCGTGGAGGATGCGCTGGGCGCTGCGGCCTGGGCGAGGACGGGGGGCGCCGTCGCGGCGGCGCTGCGGCTGGAGGTGGACGTGTGGTAGCTGAACAGCAGCACCAGGGTGGTCAGGGTGGACAGCGCCCACAGGGTGATTCGTCGCATGGTGGGCTCCTAGTACTCGAACCGCTCGAGGTGGATGTGGTTGGAGGGGACACCGCTGTCGAGGGCGGCCTGGCGGGCCGCGTCCATCCACTTCGGTGCGCCGCAGAGGAACACGTCGCGCTCGGCGACGTCGGGGACGAGCTGGGTGAGGGCGGCCGCGTCGCTGAGGTGGGCCGCCGTGGCGGGCAGCCACGTGTCGCGCCCCGGGACACGGGACCCCTCCACCGTGACGTAGCGGGCGCCCTTCCGTCGGGCGAGCTCGAAGATCTCGGCGGCGAAGACGAGCTGGTCGCGGCTGTGGGCGCGGTGGACGACGACGACGTCGCCGGGGTCCTGGTCGAGCTCCTCGAGCAGCGCGCGCATCGGGGTGATGCCGATGCCGGCGCCCATGAGCAGCACCTTGCGGCGGCTGCGCACCCCGGCGTGCATCCGGCCGTAGGGACCCTCGACGAGGACTCGGGTGCCGGGCGTGAGGGAGGCGAGCTGCTCGGTGCCGTCGCCGACGTGCGCGGCCGTGATGCGCAGGGTGCGCCCGTCGGGGGCGGCGGACACGGAGTACGGGTGCGCCCGGCTCCAGCCGGGTCCGTCGAGGAAGCGCCACTGCAGGAACTGGCCGGCGGCGACGTCGAGCTTCTCGACGCCGCGGCCGGCGACGACCACCGAGGTGACCCCCGGGCCCTCGGCCACGACGTCGGTGACGCGCAGCGGGGCTCGCAGCGAGCGCCACAGCGGCACGGCGACGCGGTAGCCGAGCACGGCGGCCGCGCACACGGCGTACAGGGTCCACCAGAAGACGGTCGAGGCGGTCGAGGCGAGGAACTCCTGGCCGGTCCACAGCTGGTGCGGGAGGGCCAGCCCCGCGCCGAGGTAGCCGTAGAGGTGGATCAGGTGCCAGGACTCGTAGCGCAGCCGGCGGCGTGCCCTGCGGACCGAGGTCACGACGACGAGGCACAGGGCCACGGTGCCGGCGGTCGCGAGCAGCATGCCCGGGTAGTGCAGGACGAGGTCGACCAGCGTGCCCCAGATGCCGGTGGGCGTGCCGGCGGCGTAGCCGAGCGTGATGAGCACGATGTGGGCCCACAGCAGGTTGAAGGACGTGAACCCCACCAGGCGGTGGGTGCGTGCCAGCTCGTCCTGGCCCCAGGCCTGCTCGAACCACGGCACCCGCGCCATGAGGAACACCTGCACGAGCAGCAGCGCCGAGGCCACCAGGCCCGTCAGGCGCCCGGTGCTGGTCAGCGCCCCGGCCACCGAGGCCAGGTCCTGCACCCCACCGCGCGCGACCCAGAGCGCGGTGACCCAGATGAGGACGACCCAGAAGGCGCTCACCGACGCGTCGCGCCACCAGCGGGGGACGGTGTGGACGCGGCGCGTCGGCTGGGGGGCCCGCCCGGACGGGGCGGTGTGGGCAGCCGCTCGCGGCGCCGTCGGGGGCAGGTCGATCGTGGTCACGTCGAGAACTCTGCAGCCCGTTCCTAGGAGTTTGCTGTGGACACCCCATGGTCCAGATCTGTGTCGGAAGATCCCGGTGGATCAGGCCCCGGCCGTCGCGATCCTGCCGTCGACGAGGACGAGGTCCGCCTCGTCGCGGTCCGTCACGACCAGGCGCGCGTTCGCCTCGTCGGAGCGGTCCACCCAGGCCTCGGCGTCGTCGGGCTCGCGCCCGGCTGCGACGTGGCGCTGGACCAGGCGCAGCCGTCGCTGCTCGTCACGGAGGTCGCAGAACCACACCTCGTCGAGCTGGGCGCGCACGTCCGGCCAGCCGCCGTCCGGCAGCAGCAGGTAGTTGCCCTCGGTGACCACGAGGTCCGCGCCCTCGCCGACCTCGATGCTGTCGGGCTCGGGCTCCCCCACGCCGTGGTCGAAGCTCGGGGCCAGCAGGCGCGCCCGCGGGAGGCTGCGTGCGGTCGCGAGGGTGGCGGCGTACGCGGCGACATCGAAGGTGTCGGGCGCGCCCTTGCGGTCCCGCCGACCGAGGCGGTCGAGCTCGGCGTTCGGCAGGTGGTAGCCGTCCATCGGCACGTGCGCGACCCGTCCCGCCAGCCGGGGGTCGGCGGCCACCGCCGCCAGCAGGGCCAGCACGAGGGTCGTCTTGCCGGCACCCGGGGCGCCGCTGATGCCCAGCACCCGCCGGCGCCCGTCGGCGGCGGCGTCCGCGAGGGCCGCGCACCGGTCGAGCAGCCGCGCGTCGAGCGGCGTACCGGGCCCGCTCACGACCACACCCCCAGCACCGAGCCGCCGATGCGCACGATGAAGGCCACGAGCACGACGACGAACACGACCCGGACGAAGCGGCTGCCCCGGGCCACGGCGGTGCGGGCGCCGGTGTAGCCGCCGAGGATGTTGGCGACGGCCATGATCAACCCGATCCCCCACATCACGTGGCCGCCCGGGACGAAGACCGTCAGCGCCCCGAGGTTGGTGGCGAAGTTGGCGATCTTGGCCTTGGCGCTCGCCTCCAGGAACGCGTAGCCCATCAGCCCGACGAGCGCGAAGACCAGGAACGACCCCGTGCCCGGGCCGAGCGCGCCGTCGTAGACGCCGATGACGAACCCGGTGAGCATGGCCACCACTGTGTGCCGGTGGCCGTCGAACCGCAACGCAGTCTCGTGCCCCATCGACGGCCGCGCCACGGTGTAGGCCCCGACGACGACGAGCATGACGAGGATGACCGGGTTGAAGGCCGACTTCGGGATGTGCAGCCCGATCAGCGCGCCGCCGACCGCGCCGAAGTACGCGACCGCCGCCATCGGCAGCGCCGTCCTCAGGTCGGGACGGACCCGGCGCCAGTAGGTCACCGAGCTCGTGGTGGTGCCGAAGATCGAGGCGACCTTGTTGGTGGCGAGCAGCTGCGCCGGGCTCGCGCCGGGGAACCCCAGCAGCAGCGCCGGCAGCTGCACGAGGCCGCCGCCGCCGACCACCGCGTCGACCCAGCCCGCGCCGAACCCGGCGAGGGCCATGAGCAGGACCGTGGTCAGGTCGACGTCAGGCACCTACCGCCCCAGCCAGCGGTCGACGACGCGCAGGA
Source organism: Pedococcus sp. 2YAF34 (assembly GCF_052114585.1). Lineage (NCBI taxonomy): Bacteria > Bacillati > Actinomycetota > Actinomycetes > Micrococcales > Intrasporangiaceae > Pedococcus > Pedococcus sp. 2YAF34. The sequence continues at coordinate 75,713 of NZ_JBFRFA010000013.1, read as the reverse complement.
CGTCGAGCAGCTCGTGGGCGTGGGCGTCCGGCGTGACGTCGACCGCGACCTGCTGGCTGGCCGGGATGTCGCTGTGGGGCACCCAGATCGCGCGCATCCCGACCTGCTGCGGGCCGTGGACGTCCTCGAAGAGCCGGTCGCCGACGTAGACCGCGGCCTCGGGCTCCACGTCCACTGCCGCGCAGGCCGCGAGGAACGCCTCGCGGTGCGGCTTCACGACGTGGATCTCCGAGGAGTAGACGTCGCCGTCGAGCAGGTCGAGGACGCCGTCGCGCTGGAAGACCTCACGGTGGTAGGCGCGGGTCCAGATGGTGTTGGAGAGCACCCCGACCTTGAGCCCGCGGTCGTGCAGCCCCTCCCAGAGCGGGCGCACCTGCGGGTCGGTGTGGGTGTGCGGCTCCCAGAACCGGCGGTATGCCGCGAGCGCCAGGTGGTGCCGGTCGTGCTCGGGGTCGACGCCGGCCTCGGCGAGGATCGCCTCGATCGAGGCGCTCTCGTGCGTCTCGCGCCCACGCGCCCAGGCCTTCTCCTCGGCCTGGTGGATGCGCATCGCGAGCGAGTCGGCCTCGGCGATGTCCTCGGCGGGCATGGCGGGGTCCTCGACCGGCAGGCCGTGCACCTCTCGCGCGAACACCCGCCACTGGCGCGGCAGGTCGACGTCGTGCCACGGGGTGAGGGTGCCGCCCCAGTCGAAGATGACCGCCTGCGGCGGGGTCTCCACCGCCATCAGCCGTCGACGCCGGCCGGCGCAACCGCGCCGGTCGCCGCGTTCGCGCCGGTCGCGCCCGTCACGAGGCGGCGCACGGTCTCGACCACGTCACCGACCGCCACCTCGGTGCGCTCGCCCGTGGCGCGGTCCTTGACCTCGACGACGCCGTTCTCCAGGGACTTGCCCACCACGACGATGGTCGGGATGCCGATGAGCTCGGAGTCCTTGAACTTCACCCCCGGGCTCACCTTGTGGCGGTCGTCGAAGAGCACCGAGACGCCGGCCGCCTCGAGCTCGCGGGTGAGCTCCTCGGCCTTGATGAAGACCTCGGGGTCACGGTTCATGTCCTTGCCGGCGGCGACGAGGTGCACGTCGACCGGGCTGATCTCCCGGGGCCAGCGCAGCCCGAGCTCGTCGTGGTTGCCCTCGGCGACGCAGGCCACGGCGCGCGAGACCCCGACGCCGTAGGAGCCCATGATGACCGTCTGGAGCTTGCCGTTCTGGTCGAGCACCTTGAGGTCGAGCGCCTCGGCGTACTTGGTGCCGAGCTGGAAGATGTGGCCCATCTCGATGCCCCGGGCCGACTCCAGCGCGTGCCCGCAGCTCGGGCAGAGGTCGCCGGGGCGGACGTCGGCGGCCTCGATCGTGCCGTCGGCCGTGAAGTCACGGCCGGCCACGAGGTCGATGACGTGCTTGCCGCTCACGTCGGCGCCGGTCACCCAGCGGGTGCCCTCGACCACGCGCGGGTCGAGGAGGTAGCGGATGCCCGAGGCCGACTCCGAGCCCAGCGCACCGGGGCCGATGTAGCCCTTGGCCAGCGCCGGGTTGGCGGCGAAGTCCTTCTCCTCGAAGGCCGCCACCTCGGCGGGCTCGACCTGGGCGCCGAGGCGCTTCTCGTCGATCTCGCGGTCACCGGGCACGCCGATGGCCAGCGGCTCACGCGTGCCGTCGGGGTGCACGAGCACGACGATCACGTTCTTCAAGGTGTCGCTGGCAGCCCAGGCGCGGTCCTCGCGGGGGTACGCCGCGTTGAGGTGGTCCACCAGGGTCTCGATGGTCGGGGTGTCGGGGGTGTCCTCGGCGTGTGCCGCGGGGGCGTCGTCCCAGGGCAGCGCGTCGGGGACGGGCACGCGCACGGCCTCGACGTTCGCGGCATACCCGCAGCTGGGGCAGTGGACGTAGGTGTCCTCGCCGTTCTCGGCGGTGGCGAGGAACTCCTCGCTCTTCGACCCACCCATGGCGCCGGCCATGGCCTGGACGATGACGTAGTGGAAGCCGAGGCGGTCGAAGATGCGGATGTAGGCGTCGCGGTGCAGCTGGTAGCTCTTGTCGAGCCCGGCCCCGTCGATGTCGAAGGAGTAGGAGTCCTTCATGACGAACTCGCGCCCGCGAAGGATGCCCGCGCGCGGACGCGCCTCGTCGCGGTACTTCGTCTGGATCTGGTAGATCGACAGCGGCAGGTCCTTGTAGGACGAGAAGAGGTCCTTCACCGCGAGGGTGAACATCTCCTCGTGGGTGGGGCCGAGCAGGTAGTCGGCGTCCTTGCGGTCCTTGAGCCGGAAGATGTTGTCGCCGTACTCGGTCCAGCGCCCGGAGGCCTCGAAGGGCTCCTTGGGCAGCAGCGCGGGGAACAGCAGCTCCTGCGCGCCGATCTGGTCCATCTCCTCGCGGACGATGTTCTCGACCTTGCGCAGCACCTTGAGCCCGAGCGGCAGCCAGGTGTAGATGCCGGGGCTGACGCGGCGGATGTAGCCGGCGCGGACGAGGAGCCTGTGGCTCGGCACCTCGGCATCGGCCGGGTCCTCGCGAAGGGTTCGCAGGAACAGGGTCGACATGCGCAGTGCCACTGGGGACTCCTCGGGTGGTGGGCGAACCCACAGAGGATATCGGGGCGTACGGCGCGGGCTCACCCCAGTTGCGCCGTGCGCACCGCCCGCGCGTGGTCGGGCCGCTGGCACACTGGCGCCATGACCGACGAGGGCCACCGCATCGAGTCCGTCGAGCAGCTGCGCGCGCTGGTCGGCGAGCCGCTCCCCCGGGTGCGCGACAAGGTGCGGACGTCCCTGCACGAGCTCGACCGCCAGTGGATCGCGGCCTCGCCGTTCTGCGTGGTGTCGACGGCCGGTGCCGACGGCCGCTGCGACAGCTCACCCAAGGGCGACCCCGCCGGCTTCGTGAAGGTCCTCGACGACACGACGCTGGCGCTGCCCGAGCGCAAGGGCAACAAGCGCGTCGACGGCTACCTCAACGTCCTGGAGAACCCTCACGTCGGGCTGCTGTTCGTCGTCCCCGGCCGTGGCGACACCCTGCGGGTCAACGGCAGGGCGCACCTGGTCTCGGACGCGCCGTGGTTCGACGAGATGGAGGTCGAGGGCCACCGGCCGGTCCTGGCCCTGGTCGTGGAGGTCGAGGAGGTCTTCTTCCACTGCGCCAAGGCGTTCATGCGCAGCAGGCTCTGGCACCCGGCCTCCTGGGACCCCATGGCCGTGGGCTCGCGACCGCAGATCGCCAAGGCGCTCGAGCGGCCCGAGGACTCCGTCGAGGAGCTCGAGCGCTACTACGGCAAGCAGTACTCCACCGGCCTCTACTGACTGCGCGGACGGGCGCGGGCCTCAGCGGGAGCGGAGGTGGCGCAGCCGCGCCCGCACGGCCAGGGCGGAGGTCCCCCCGCCGAGGACGACGAGGACCACCCCGACCCACAGCCAGGTGCGCCCGGCCGGCTGGCTCCCCGGCACGACGACGAGGAACAGCCCGAACACGAGCAACGATCCCGTGAACCACACCAGGACGTTGCCGACGGGCTCGCCGGGCGTGGGGCCGGCGTCCTCGGGCGAGCGGTCGGGGTCCTCGGGCATCAGAGCAGGACGGTCGAGAACGTGCCGACGTCCTCGAAACCCACGTGCCGGTAGGTCGCCCGGGCGCTGGCGTTGAAGTCGTTGACGTACAACGTCACCCACCGCGCCCGCGTGGCCATGACCTGCTCGACCACCGACGCCATGAGCGGCGCGGCGAGGCCTTGCCCTCGCAGGTGCGGCGCGAGCCACACGCCCTGGATCTGGGCGCAGCCGAGGGCCACCGAGCCGACGTCGGCCTTGAAGACCACGGCGCCCTCCTCGACGGCCACGAACGTGTGCCCCCGCTCGATGAGGGCCAGCAGGGCGGTGCGGTAGGCAGCACCGGAACCGGTGTAGGGCGGGTAGCCGATCTCGCCCTCGAACATGTGCGCCGCCGCGGGCATGACGAGGTCCACCTCGCCGACCGTGGCCGGCCGGACACGGGGGTCGAGCTCGACGCCGAGGCTGGAGGGGAGCTCCATCGCGCTCATGAGCGGCTGGTTGGACCGCACGGCCCGCGCCGGCCCCCACGACGGCGCCAGGTGGCGCCACAGCTCGGCCACCTGGTCGGCCGGGCCGAGGATGGAGGCGCAGTGGCGGCGCCAGCGACGCACCCGGTCGGCGAAGAAGGCGAGCTCGGTCTCGTCGGCCTCGACCGGCACGAGGTTGGCGCTCGACCAGCACAGCGCCTCGAGGCGGCCGTCGACCTTGTGCCCGAGCACCGTCCCCGGCTGGGTGGTCAGCACGCCCTCGAGCAGGCGTGCGGCGACGAAGACGTTGGCCGGCAGGTTGCGCGCACACAGCTCGAGGGCAGCATCACGCTCCGACGCAGTCAGGGCGTGGACCGGGTTGCGGGTGCGCAGCACGGAGCCAGCCTAGGGCGTGCGTGCCCTTGGTGCGGCGCCAACGACCAATGGGGTGCGGGGACGCTTCACCGCTGCCTGAGGCACCCCTCCCGGACTCAGCCGACGGTGACGCTGGGGGCGCCGGCGCTCTCCTCGTCGACGGGCTCGCCCATCTCCTCGGCGATCCGCATGGCCTCCTCGATGAGGGTCTCGACGATCTGCGCCTCGGGGACGGTCTTGATGACCTCGCCCTTGACGAAGATCTGGCCCTTGCCGTTGCCGGAGGCGACACCGAGGTCGGCCTCGCGGGCCTCCCCCGGACCGTTGACGACGCAGCCCATGACGGCCACGCGCAGCGGGACGGTCATGCCCTCGAGGCCCGCGGTCACCTGGTCGGCGAGCGTGTAGACGTCGACCTGTGCACGGCCGCACGACGGGCAGGAGACGATCTCGAGCTTGCGCGGCTTGAGGTTCAGCGACTGGAGGATCTGGTTGCCGACCTTGACCTCCTCGACCGGCGGGGCCGAGAGGGAGACGCGGATGGTGTCGCCGATGCCCTTGGACAGCAGTGCCCCGAACGCGGTGGCCGACTTGATGGTGCCCTGGAAGGCGGGGCCCGCCTCGGTCACGCCGAGGTGCAGGGGCCAGTCGCCCCGCTCCGAGAGCAGCTCGTAGGCCTTGACCATGACGACGGGGTCGTTGTGCTTCACCGAGATCTTGAAGTCGTGGAAGTCGTGTTCCTCGAAGAGGCTCGCCTCCCAGACGGCTGACTCGACCAGCGCCTCGGCGGTCGGCTTGCCGTACTTCTCGAGGAGCCGCTTGTCGAGCGACCCGGCGTTGACGCCGATGCGGATCGAGACGCCCGCGTCCTTGGCGGCCTGGGCGATCTGCTTGACCTGGTCGTCGAACTGGCGGATGTTGCCGGGGTTGACCCGGACGGCCGCGCAGCCGGCGTCGATCGCGGCGTACACGTACTTGGGCTGGAAGTGGATGTCTGCGATGACCGGGATCTGGCTCTTGCGCGCGATGGCGGGCAGCGCGTCGGCGTCGTCCTGGCTCGGGCACGCCACCCGGACGATGTCGCACCCCGACGCAGTCAGCTCGGCGATCTGCTGCAACGTCGCGTTGATGTCGGTCGTGGGCGTCGTGCACATCGACTGCACCGAGATGGGGGCGTCGCCGCCGACCTCGACCTTGCCGACCTTGATCTTGCGCGTCTTGCGACGGGGCGCGAGGACGGGCGGGGGCAGGGCCGGCATACCGAGACCAACAGTCATGGATGCAGTATCTCCCAGCGGGTGGCGGGGGGTGTGTCCGGCCCCGCGACCTCAGCCGCCCAGGCTGATCGGCTTGACGACGTCGGCGTAGATCAGCAGCACCGACATGACGATGAGGACGCTGGACACGGCGTAGGCGACGGGCAGCGCCTTGGCGACGTCGACGTGACCCGGGTCGGGCCGGCCGCGCAGCTGCGCGAGGCGACGCTTGGCGCCCTCCCACAGCGCCCCGGCGACGTGGCCGCCGTCGAGCGGCAGCAGCGGCACGAGGTTGAAGACGAACAGCGCCAGGTTGAGCGAGGCCATGAGGCTGAGCAGGAAGACGAACGGGCTCATGCCCGTCTCGCCGCCGATCCACGGGATCTTGCCGGCCGTCGCGTCACCCGCCATGCGCCCGACGCCGACGACGGAGACCGGGCCGTTGGGGTCACGCTGGCCCGAGCCGAACGCGGCCTGCACGACGCCGACCATCTTCTGCGGGATCTTGAGGATGACACCGGCCGTGTTGACCAGCTGCTCCCCCACGAACCCGGGGACCGCCGTGATCGACTGCCGTTCGTAGCCCACGACCGGGCCGGACGAGACGCCCAGGAAGCCTGCGTCGATGACGACCGGCTGACCGCTGGCGTCGACGAGCGGCTCGCCGTCGGGACCGACCTGTTGGACGGTGTTCTTGATCGGGGTGGCGGTCAGGGTCTTCTCGACGCCGTGGCGCAGGACGACGAGCTGCACGGTCTGGCCGACCCGGGGCCGGATGAGGCGGCCGACGTCGGCGGTGCGCCTGATCTTCTCGCCGGCCACCGAGACGATCTGGTCGCCCGGCTGGACGCCGGCGGTGTATGCGGGTGTCTTGGGGTCCGAGGCGGCGCAGGTGGTCTTGGTGGCGGCGTCCTTGGCGCTGACGACGCACTCGGACACGGTCGCCACGCGCGCGCCGTCCTCGACGGTGGCGACGCCGTACATCGTGAGGATCCCTGTCAGGAGCACCACGGCGATGACGAGGTTCATCATCGGCCCGCCCAGCATGACGACGACCTTCTTCGGCACCGACAGCTGGTAGAAGACGCGGTTTTCGTCGCCGGGCTTGATCTCCTCGAGGCTGAGCTGGCGCGCCTCGTCGGCGAGCTGCGAGAACCGGCCGGTGCTCGAGACCCGCAGCGTGCCCGGCTTGTCGCCCGGCCGCGGCGGGAACATGCCGATCATCCGGATGTAGCCGCCGAGCGGGATGGCCTTGATGCCGTACTCGGTCTCGCCCCTGCGCCGCGACCACACCGTCGGCCCGAAGCCGACCATGTACTGGGTGACCTTGACCCCGAACTTCTTGGCGGGGACGAGGTGGCCGATCTCGTGCAGGCCGATGGACAGCCCCACGCCGAGCGCGACGAAGAGCACCCCCAGGACGAACAGCAGCACGGTCATCAGCGAAGCGCCCCCTCGGCGTCGGTCAGTCGTCCGGTCTCCAGGCCCAGCACCTGTCGCGCCCGGGCGCGGGCCCAGGAGTCGGCCCGCATCACGTCCTCAACGGTCAGGGACCCCGGATTGATCCCCGATGTGCTGGAGCCGGTCGACGAGCCGCCCTCGTCGGCGTGGTCGTGCACCACCCGCTCGACCGTGTCGACGATGTCGACGAACGAGATCCGGCCCTCGTGGAACGCGTCGACCGCGACCTCGTTGGCCGCGTTGTAGACGGCCGGGTGGGTGCCGCCGGCCGTGCCGACCTCACGGGCGAGCCGGACGGCGGGGAACGCCTCGTCGTCCAGCGGCTCGAACTCCCACGTCTGCGCCCGGGTCCAGTCGACCGGGACGTCGACGTCGGCGAGCCGCTCCGGCCACGACAGGCCCAGGGCGATCGGCACCAGCATCCGCGGCGGCCCCGCCTGTGCGATGGTCGAACCGTCGACGAACTCGACCATCGAGTGGATGATCTGCTGTGGGTGCACGACCACGTCGATCCGGTCGAACGAGATGTCGAACAGCAGGTGTGCCTCGATGACCTCCAGGCCCTTGTTGACGAGGGTGGCGGAGTTGGTGGTGATGACCCGGCCCATCGAGAAGTTCGGGTGGGCCAGCGCCTCCAGCGGCGTCACGTCGCGCAGCGACTCCCGCGAGCGCCCACGGAACGGCCCGCCGCTGGCGGTCACCACCAGGCGGCGTACCTCCTCGGGCCGCCCGCCGCGCAGGCTCTGCGCGATCGCCGAGTGCTCGGAGTCGACCGGCACGACCTGTCCGGGGGCGGCCGCCGCCTTGACCAGGGGGCCGCCGACGATGAGCGACTCCTTGTTGGCCAGGGCCAGCACCGAGCCCTCGGCGAGGGCGGCCAGCGTGGGCCGGAGCCCGATCGAGCCGGTGATGCCGTTGAGCACCACGTCCGCGCCGTGCCGCGCTGCGGCGACCGCAGCGTCGTCCCCCACCACCACCTGGGGGCGGTACCCGGCGCGGCCGGCGCGGGCGGCGTACGCAGCGACCGCCTCGGCCACGCGCTCGTGGGTCCCGTGCGCCACGGAGACCAGCTCGACGTCGAACCGCACCGCCTGCTCCGCCACGAGGTCGAGGTTGGACCCCGCGGACAGGGCCACCACCCGGAAGCGGTCCGGGTTGCGGGAGATGACGTCGAGGGCCTGGGTGCCGATGGAGCCGGTCGAGCCCAGGACGGCGACGGAGCGCGGAGTGGTCACCGACCCATTGTCGCAGCAGGACTACTCGCGGAAGACGCGCTCCTCGATGAGCTGCTCCTCGACGATGCGTCCCTCGGGCTCGAACCGCCCCTGCTCGAAGCGCTTGCGGAACTCCATGGCGATCTGGTCGACGCCACTGCGGTTCTTCTCGATCGACATCACCACCCACTGCCGGAAGCGCTCTGCGTTCTCGAGGTGGTAGACGAGGTGGTGCTTGGCCACGACGTCGTACTTGTCGTTGAGGATGAGGATGACGTCGGACTCGTAGGCCAGGGCGGAGGAGCCGCGCAGGTCGTTGACCCGCATCCGCTTGCCGGAGCCGAGGCTGCCCTTCTCGGCGGCGACGATGGCCAGCACCGGCACCTCGAACTCGAGCGCGAGGTCCTTGAGCCGCTCGACCACGACGGAGACCCGCTCCTCCTCGGTGCCGGTGAACCCGGCGACCGGCACCTTCTGGAGGTAGTCGACGAGGACGAGCGGCGGCTGCACCTCGCTGCGCACGACGGCCTCGATGGTGGACCGGATCTCGTCGAGGGTGGTGTGCAGGCCGCTGGAGGTGTGGACGTGCAGGTGGTCGCCGTAGCCCTCCATCGCGGCGACGGCTTCCGGACCACCGGTCGCCGTCTCGAACCGCTCCCGCATCGAGTGGGCATTGCTGTGCCGGGCCTCGAACCGCTGCCTGATCTTGGTCAGGCTGATTCCTTCGGAGCCTGCGACCGCGCCGGCCTCGATGGCGAGCAGGCGCTCGAGGATGCTGTGCGCGTCGTGCTCGTAGGAGAAGTAGACGGCCGACCGGTGGGCGGTGAGGGCGTTGCGCAGCATCTGCAGCGCCATCGCCGTCTTCCCCAGGCCCTGGGGGCCACCGAGCAGGATGAGCTCGCCCGACCGGAAGCCGCCGGTGAGGGCGACGTCGAGGGTCTCGAAGCCCGTGGGCCACACCCGCGCACCGGCCGCACGGCCCGTCCGCATCTTCTCGTCGGTCTCGTTGAGGACGTCCGTGAGCGACCGCAGGCGGGGGGCGGTACGGCTATGCGGAGCGAGCTCGGCAGGGCCTGCCGGGGCCTCCACGGGGTCGAGGCTGGTCATGGCACCGATTGAACCGCGATCGCCCGGCTGACGGGGGCAGTTCTGCCACATTCAGCCGGGCGATCTCGACAGGCGGGGACCGAGCCGGGGCCGAGTCCCCGCAGGTCAGGTCCGGGTCACCTCAGGTCAGGTCAGGGTCAGCTCACGTCAGCTCACGGGGCGATGCCGACGTAGGTGGTCTCGAGGTACTCCTCGATGCCCTCGAACCCGCCCTCGCGGCCGAAGCCGGACGCCTTGACGCCGCCGAACGGGGCGGCGGGGTTGGAGATGATGCCCTGGTTGATGCCGATCATCCCGTACTCCAGCGCCTCGCTGACCCGGATGACCCGGCTGAGGTCGTTGGTGAACACGTAGGAGGCCAGGCCGTACTCCGTGCCGTTGGCGAGGTCGATGGCCTCGCGCTCGGTGCGGAACGAGGCGATCGGCGCGACGGGGCCGAAGATCTCCTCGGTCATCATCCGCGCGTCCTTGCGGACCCCGGTGATGACGGTGGGCTCGTAGAAGTAGCCACGCCCGGGAGCCGCCTTGCCGCCGGTGACGATGGTCGCGCCCTGGGCGCGGGCGTGCTCGACCAGCTCGGCCACGCCGTCGCGGGCCTTGCCGTCGATGAGCGGACCGACGTCGACGCCCTTCTTGGTGCCCTTGCCCAGGGTCAGGGCGCCCATCCGCTTGGCCAGCCGCTCGGCGAAGTCGTCGAGCACGCTCTCGTGCACGTAGAACCGGTTGGCCGCGGTGCAGGCCTCGCCGATGTTGCGCATCTTGGCGAGCATGGCGCCCTCGACGGCCCGGTCGAGGTCGGCGTCCTCGAACACGATGAACGGGGCGTTGCCGCCGAGCTCCATGGAGACGCGCAGCAGCTGCTCGGCCGACTGCTCGACCAGGCGGCGGCCGACCGCGGTGGAGCCGGTGAAGGTGAGCTTGCGCAGCCGCGGGTCACGGATGACCGGCTCGATGACGTCGCCGGTGCGGGTCGTGGTGATGACGTTGAGGACGCCGTCGGGCAGGCCGCACTCACGCAGCAGCTCGGCCAGGGCCAGCATCGTCAGCGGCGTCTGGCTGGCGGGCTTGACCACCATGGTGCAGCCGGCCGCGATCGCCGGGCCGATCTTGCGGGTGCCCATGGCGAGCGGGAAGTTCCACGGCGTGATCATCAGCGTGGGCCCGACGGGCTTCTTCATCGTGAGCAGGCGGGTGGCGCCGTTGGGGGCGGTCGACCAGCGGCCGCTGATGCGCACGGCCTCCTCGGAGAACCACCGGAAGAACTCGGCGCCGTAGGTCACCTCGCCCCGGGACTCGAGCAGGGTCTTGCCCATCTCCAGGGTCATGAGGGTGGCAAAGTCCTCGGCGCGCTCGGTGATCTTCTCGAACGCCGCGCGCAGGATCTCCCCACGGTCCCGGGGCGGCGTCGCGGCCCAGTCCCCTTGCGCTGCAACGGCTGCGTCGAGCGCGGCCTTGCCGTCGGCGACCGTGGCGTCGGCGACGTGCGCGAGGACGGACCCGCTGGAGGGGTCCTCCACCGCGAGGGTCGTGCCGTCACTGCTGTCGCGCCAGCGACCGCCGATGAGCAGGCCCTTGGGGACGGACTCGACGAGCGACTTCTGGGTGGTGGCCATCAGGACTGCTCCTCCGTGGGTGCGTGGTCGTGAGCGTGGTCGTGCGGTTGGTCGTGCGTCTCGTGGGTGTGGTGGTGGCCCGGGATGTGGCCCTCGGGTATGGCGCCCGCGCGGCCCGCGAGCAGGGGCTGGGCCGGGTCCCACCGCGTCCCGTCGCGGGCGTCGCGCCGACGGCGGGCGATCGCCGAGAGCGCCTCGAGGACGACGCGGTTGGCGAGCGCGGCGGTGATGTCGGCGTGGTCGTAGGGAGGGCTGACCTCCACGACGTCGACGCCGACCACCGGCAGCTCGAGGCAGATCCTGCGCACCGAGTCGAGCAGCTCTCGCGCCGACAGCCCGCCCGGTTCCGGCGTGCCCGTCCCCGGCGCGTGCCCGGGGTCGCAGACGTCGATGTCGACGGAGAGGAAGACGCCCTCGCACTCGTCGGTGGCGATGGTGAACGCCTCGGTGAGGCACTCCTGCAGGCCGCGGTGGACGATCTCCGTCATCTCGAACGAGCGCATCTGCTGCCCGGCCATCCAGTCGAGCGTCTCCGGTGGCGGCCAGTAGCCGCGCAGCCCGACCTGGAGGAACCGGTCGCCGCGCAGGGCGCCGGACTCGATCAGCCGTCGCATGGGCTGCCCGTGACCCCACAGTGAACCGAACTCGATGTCGCCGGTGTCGGCGTGGGCGTCGAAGTGGATCATCGAGACGCGTCCGTGGCCCAGCACGTTGGCGACGCCCTTGGCGTCGGGGAAGGCGATGGAGTGGTCGCCCCCGAGCACGACCGGTATGGCGCCCGCCCGCGCCACCTTCCCGACCGCCGCCTCGAGCTTGGGCAGGGAGCGCTCGATGTCGCCGGAGTACATCTCGACGTCGCCCGCGTCGAGGACCTTGAGGTCGACGAGGCCGTCGGTGCGCAGCGCCAGGGAGGGACGCGAGCCGTCGTGGGGCAGGTAGTCGGTCATCCGGATCGCCTGCGGCCCGAACCGCGTGCCGGGGCGGTGCGAGGTGCCGCCGTCGAAGGGTGCGCCCACGATGACGACGTCGGCGCCGGCATACGTGGACTCGTCGTCGAGGTCGCACCGGTCGACCCCGAGGAAGGTGAAGTCGGGACCGTACTGCTGCCCGTATCGCGTCATGGTCCGACCCTAGTCCGGTTGCGCCTCAACGGCTTCAGCGGTCCTCCATGCCCCAGGGCGACCCGTAGCCCTCGGGCTTCGGCGCCCCGAGCAGCTCCAGGAACGGCACCGCGTCGAAGGACTCCGGGCCCCTCACGCCTGCGCCCTTCCAGACCCCGGTGGCGATGAGCTCGAGGGCGACCACGGGGTTGACCGCGGTCTGCCACACCACGCACTGCGCGCCGTACTCGCGCATCGTGTCCTCGTTGTCGGACACGTGGTAGAGGTAGGTGCGCCGCGGGCTGCCGTCCTTGCCGGTGCCCGTGACCCAGAGCCCGGCACAGGTCTTGCCCTTCATGCGGGGGCCGATGGTCGCCGGGTCGGGCAGGACCGCCGCGACGACGTCGCGCGGGGAGACCCGGACCCCCTTGACGCTGACGGGGTCGGTGCGGTCGAGCCCGAGCGTGTGCAGGGTGCGCAGGATGGTGATGAGCTCCTCACCGAGGCCGTACTTGAAGGTGACGCGGTCGGCGTCGACCCACCGCGGCATGAGCAGGACCTCTTCGTGCTCGACGTGCACGCACTCGACCGGCCCGATGCCCTCGGGGAAGTCGAAGACCTCGGGCTCGCTGAACGCCGGCAGGGTGAAGAACCCGGCCTCGACGTCACCGCCGGCCGCGGCCGCCCGGGCCTTCTCCCAGACCACGGGAGGGTTGAGGCACTCCTCGATGATCGTCCACATGGAGAAGCCCGGGGCGAAGGTCTCGTTGCCGTCCTCGTCGAGGACGGCAAGGTTGGCGCCGTCGCGGGTGCCGAGCTCCTCGATGTGGGAGAACAGGTGGTCCGCGGCATAGCGGGCGAAGACGTCGGAGAGGCCGGGCTCGACGCCCATGCCGAGCAGCGCCAGCTGGCCGGCCGACTCCCACTCCCCCGCCATCGCGAACTGCTCGTCGCCGAGCTTGACCCCCGCCTGGGAGCAGGGCTCCTGCGGGTGGCGCTGCGACAGGCTCATGGCCATGTCGAGGTAGCCGGCCCCGGCTGCCAGCGCGCCCCGGAAGATCGGCATCACGAACCGCGGGTCGACGGCGTTGAACACGTGCGTCGCCTCGTGCTTGAGTGCGAGGGCCGCGACCGCAGCCCCGTCCGAGGCGTCGACCTGGTCTGCGACCAGCCGCGACTCGCCGTCCCGCCGGGAGGAGGCCGCAGCCACCGTCGCCTTGGCCCGGGCGAGGTCGTAGTCGGCCACCACGAGGAGCTCGAAGAAGTCACGCTCGACGGCGATGCGCGCGGCGGCGTCACCGACGCCGCCGGCGCCGATCATGAGGATGCGCATGGGTGTCCTTGCAGGCCTAGGCCACGCGCTGGGCGCGGCGGGCGGAGACGGTCTGCGCCCCCAGGACGATCAGCACCGACGCGAGGAACATCACCGTCCCGATGACGTTGATCTGCACCGGCGTGCCGCGCTGGGCGGCACCCCACACGTACATGGGGAAGGTCACCGAGCTCGGGCTGGCGTTGAAGTTGGTGATGATGAAGTCGTCGAACGACAGGGAGAAGGCGAGCAGCGCCCCGGCAGCGATCCCGGGCGCGGCCAGCGGCAGCGTCACCCGCATGAAGGTGGACACCGGCGGCGAGCCGAGATCTGACGCCGCCTCCTCGAGCCGCGGGTCCAGGGTGGCGACGCGGGCCTTGACGGCGACGACGACGAAGGAGACGCAGAACATGATGTGGGCGATGAGGATCGCGAGTGCGCCGGTCTGCAGCCCGATGTTGAGGAACAGCGCGAGCAGGCTCGACCCCAGGACCACCTCGGGCGTCGCCATCGGCATGAAGATGAGCAGGTTGGTGCTCGCGCGTCCCCGGAAGCGGTGCCGCCCCAGGGCGAACGCGACCATCGACCCGAGCACCGTCGCGACGACCGAGGCGGTGATCCCGATCTTCAGGCTGAGCCCCAGCGAGTCGCAGATTCCTGCCGCACCGCACGGGTTGGTCCAGGCGTTCGTGGAGAACCGCACCCAGTCGATGTTGTAACGGCCGTTGGGCTTGTTGAACGAGAAGATGATGACGATCACGTTGGGGATCAAGAGGATCGCCAACGTCACCATCGCGACGAAGGCCAGCAGGTGCCTGCGTACCCAGCTCATCTCACACCAGCTCCTCGGTGCCGGCCCGGCGGACGTAGAACGTCACCAGCGCCAGGATCATGACGAGCAGGACGAAGGACAGCGCCGCCGCCATCGGGTAGTCGAGCACCCGCAGGAACTGGCTGTCGATGACCTGCCCGATCATCACGGTCTGGGTGTTGCCCAGCAGCCGCGAGTTGATGTAGTCGCCCGCCGCCGGGATGAAGGTCAGCAGCGTGCCCGAGACGACGCCGGGTAGCGAGAGCGGCCAGGTGATGCGCCGGAACGTCTCCCGCGGGGTGGCGTAGAGGTCGCGGGCCGCCTCCAGCAGCCGGCCGTCGAGCCGGTCGAGCGAGGTGTAGAGCGGCAGGATCATGAACGGCAGGAAGTTGTAGGTCAGGCCCCAGATGACCGAGAACTTGCTGTAGAGCAGCGAGTCGTTGTTGGCCAGGCCCACGACCTGGAGCAGGTCGGTGAAGTGGATCGCGCGCGCGAACTTCGCCACCACGAAGTTGTCGGACAGCAGGGTCTGCCACGCCATCGTGCGGATCAGGAAGCTCGTGAAGAACGGTGCGATCACGAGCACGAGCAAGACGTACTTGCTGCGACCGCGGCGGCTGGCGATGAAGTAGGCCAGTGGGTATCCGAGCAGCAGGGCCAGCACCGTGGCGCTCGCGGAGTAGCCGAGGGAGCGCAGCAGCTGCGGCCAGTAGCGGGACAGAGCGTCGACGAAGATGCCGACGTTGCCCGTGAAGACGTAGCCGTCGTCGACGTTGCCCTCCTGCATGGACTGCGAGCCCAGCGTGACCATGGGGGCGACGTAGAAGACCAGGAGCCAGAGCAGCCCGGGGGCGAGGAGCAGGTAGGGCACCCAGTTGCGGCGTCCCCGGCGGCGAGGTGGCTTCGCCCGCTCGGGCGCCTCTTCCATGGCCGCGGCCGGCCCGAGGGTCGCCGGGGCGCTACTCATCGCCGATCCCGATGCCCGCGTCCTCGTCCTGCTGCTGGTCCAGCAGGAACTCGTGACCCGGGTCCCAGGAGACCGAGACGTTCTCGCCGACCGCGTACCGGGGCGACCCGTCGTTCTGCTGGACGAGCGTGATCTCGTGGCCCCACGGCATGCGCACGAGGTAGTGGGTGGCGACGCCGGTGAAGGACGCGTCGGTCACCGCTCCCCGGAGCACGTTGCGCCCCTGCTCACCGAGCCGCAGCTTCTCGGGCCGTACGCCCAGCCATACCTCCGTGATGCCCTCCGGCACCCGCCCGGCGTCGACGGCCACCTCGTGGCCGTGGACCTTGGCAGTGACGATGCCGTCGGTGCGTTCCCCCGTCAGGGTCGCCTCGAGCAGGTTGGACTGGCCCAGGAAGTTGGCCACGAAGGTCGTCGCGGGGCGCTCGTAGAGCGTGGCGGGGTCGCCGAGCTGCTCGATGCGCCCAGCGTTCATCACCGCGATGGTGTCGGCCATCGTCATGGCCTCCTCCTGGTCGTGCGTGACGTGGATGAAGGTGAGGCCGACATCGGACTGGATCCGCTTGAGCTCGATCTGCATCTGGCGCCGCAGCTTGAGGTCGAGCGCCCCGAGCGGCTCGTCGAGCAGGAGCACGTCGGGCCGGTTGACGATCGCCCTGGCGAGGGCCACGCGCTGCTGCATGCCACCGGACAGCTGGGCCGGCTTCTTGCGCGCGACCTCGGCGAGCTCGACGAGCTCGAGCGCCTCCTGCGCCTTCCGCTTGGCGTCCTTGTCGCCTCGGCGCTTGAGCCCGAACGTCACGTTGTCCAGCACGCTCATGTGCGGGAAGAGCGCGTAGGACTGGAACACGGTGTTGACGTTGCGCTGGTAGGCCTTCGCCGCCGTGATGTCCTTGTCACCGATGAAGATCTTCCCCGTGGTGGGCTCCTCGAGACCCGCGACCATGCGCAAGGTCGTCGTCTTGCCGCAGCCGGAGGGCCCG
Source organism: Pedococcus sp. 2YAF34 (assembly GCF_052114585.1). Classification (NCBI taxonomy): domain Bacteria; kingdom Bacillati; phylum Actinomycetota; class Actinomycetes; order Micrococcales; family Intrasporangiaceae; genus Pedococcus; species Pedococcus sp. 2YAF34. Next base: position 59,501 of record NZ_JBFRFA010000013.1, on the reverse strand, counting down.
AGCAGTGCGAAGAACGTGCCACCCGGCACCGTGAGGTTGAGCGGGTGCACTGCGGTGAAGGTCTCGAACTCCTTGCCCAGGTCGACCAGGCGGAGGTCCTCGGTCACGCCGGAGCGCTCGCGGGTCGGGACGGTGCGCTCACGCTCGGCAGGGGTCGTGGTCATGGTCAGCTCGCCGTCAGTTCGGAGAAGGCCGCGTTGAACTTGGTCTCCTCGGCGGACGTCAGCCCACGGAAGACGTGGGCTCGGGACAGGGTCTTCTCGTCGGGGAAGATGAGGGGGTTCTTCGCGATGTCGGGGTCAGCCTTCTCGAGGATCTGCTTGGTGTCGCGGACCGGCGAGATGTAGTTGACGTAGTCCACGACCTGCGCCATGACCGCCGGCTCGTAGTAGTAGTTGATGAGCACCTCGGCGTTCTTCTTGTGCTTGGCCATGGCCGGGATGACGAAGTTGTCCGACCACAACGTGCACCCGGTCTCGGGCAGCACGTAGCCGAGCGAGGGGTTGTCGGCCTGCAGCTGCACGACGTCACCGGTCCACGCCACGCAGGCGGCGGTGTCGCCCGACGCCAGTGGCTTGGTGTACTCGTTGCCGGTCCAGCCCTTGATCTGGCCGGCGTCCTTGGCCTTCTTCAGCTCGTCGATCGCGGCCATGTAGTCGGCCTCGGTGAAGGTCTCGAGCTTCTTGCCCATCGCGAGCATGACCAGCCCCACCGTGTCGCGCATCTCGGTGAGCAGCGTGACCCTTCCCTTGAGGGCCGGGTCGGTCAGCAGCTGGTCGACGCTCTCGACCTTCTTGCCACCGGTTGCCTTGGGGTTGTAAGCGATTCCCGCGAACCCGCTCTGCCACGGCATGGAGTAGAGCCGACCCGGGTCGAACTCGACCGTGACCAGGCTGTCCTCGATGTTCTTGTGGTTCGGGATGTTGGCCAGCTCGAGCCGCTGCGCGAACCCCTGTCGGATCAGGCGGGCCACCATCCAGTCCGTGCTGCACCAGACGTCACGACCCGTGTCGTTGCCGGCGGCCAGCAGCGGCCGCACCTTGGCGTAGAACTCGTCGTTGTCGTTGTAGTCCTCGGTGTAGTTGACCTTGATCCCGAACTTCTTCGTGAACTCGTCGAGCGACGGCCGCCGCTGCGTCTTGTCGTCCACGTCGATGTACTCGGGCCAGTTCGACCAGTTGATGACCTTCTCCGAGGCGGAGAGGTCCTGGGCCGCCTTCGCCACCGGTGTGGTGGCCGCCGCTCCCCGCGCCCCGGGGTTGCGGCCCTTGACGCCACAGCTGGAGAGGGCGCCGGCGACGCCGAGGCCACCGATCCCTGCCATGAAACCGCGACGGCTGACGAGTCCACGTGCGAGCGCCGCCTTGAAGGCCAGGTGCTCGGTCGGCTGTGCCATGTGATCTTCTCTCTGCTGCCGGTCTAGCTGTCGATGTTGGCCATGACGTGCTTGATGCGGGTGTAGTCCTCGAAGCCGTACATCGACAGGTCCTTGCCGTAGCCCGACTTCTTGAACCCGCCGTGCGGCATCTCGGCCACGATCGGGATGTGGGTGTTGATCCAGACGCAGCCGAAGTCGAGCGCCTTGGACACCCGCATGGCCCGGCCGAAGTCCTTGGTCCAGACGCTGGAGGCGAGGCCGTAGTCGACGCCGTTGGCCCAGCGGATGGCCTCCTGCTCGTCGGTGAACCGCTGGACCGTGATGACCGGGCCGAAGATCTCGTCCTGGATGACCTCGTCGTCCTGGTTGAGCCCCGACAGCACGGTCGGCTCGAGGAAGAACCCGTCGCCGAGGGCGGACAGCCGCTGGCCACCGGCTGCGACCGAGGCGTGGTCGGGCAGGCGGGACAGGAAGCCCTCGACCCGCTCGAGCTGGTTGCGGTTGTTGACCGGGCCGAGGAGCGCGTCCTCGTCGTCGGGCAGGCCCACCTTGGCCGAGGTCTTGGCGTACTCCCCCAGGGCCGCGACGAAGTCGTCGTGGATGTGCGGGGCCGCGAGGACGCGGGTGGCCGCGGTGCAGTCCTGGCCGGCGTTGAAGTACCCGGCCACGGCGATGCCCTCGACGGCGGCCTCGATGTCGGCGTCGTCGAAGACGATGACGGGAGCCTTGCCGCCGAGCTCGAGGTGCACGCGCTTGAGGCCGTGGCTCGCGCTCTCGGCCACCTGCATACCCGCCCGCACTGAGCCGGTGATGGCCACCAGCGACGGCGTACGGTGCTCGACCACCGCCCGGCCGGTGTCCCGGTCGCCGGTCACGACGTTGAAGGTGCCCGCCGGCAGGAACTCCGAGGCGATCTCGGCCATGAGCAGGGTCGTCTCGGGGGTGGTGTCCGACGGCTTCAGGACGATGGTGTTGCCGGCGGCCAGCGCCGGGCCGATCTTCCAGACCGCCATCATCATCGGGTAGTTCCACGGCGTCACCTGGCCGACGACGCCGATGGGCTCACGGCGTACCCAGCTCGTGTGGCCCCTCATGTACTCCCCCGCCGCGCGGCCCTCGAGCACGCGGGCGGCCCCGGCGAAGAACCGCAGCTGGTCCACCATCGGCGGCAGCTCCTCGCTCGCGGTGAGGGCATGCGGCTTGCCGGTGTTCTCCGACTCCAGCCGGACGAACTCGTCGGCCCGCTTCTCGATCGCGTCGGCGAACTTCAGGAGCGCCTGCTGCCGCTCGCTGGGGGTCGTCCGGCCCCACTCCTCGAACGCCCTGCTGGCCGACGCGTATGCCGCGTCGACGTCCTCGGCGGTGGACACCGGGGCCTTGGCCACCACCTGGGCGGTGACGGGGCTGACGATGTCGGACGTGGCGTCCGTCTGCGCGTCGACGTACTGGCCGTCGATGAAGTTGCGCAGCCTGCGCGGGCCCGCGGGGCTCGCGGTCGCGGCTTCTGACGTGGCGGTCACTGTCACTCCCATGCGTTTCGGGTACGGATTCCGGTGGCTGCACTGTAACCGCACCCCCGCTGATTCCACTAGGTTCTCGCGCAGAGAATGCTGAAAACGAAACCATCGAGCCGAATCGGCAACCGATTCCGTAGCGCGGGGACTTGCGCCAAACGGCGGCGACCGACACCATGGCGGCGTGACCCGCACCCCCGGCAACGGCTCCGACGTGCGCCTCGACGACGTGTCGAAGGCGATCATCGAGCAGCTGCAGGAGGACGGGCGGCAGTCCTACGCCACGATCGCCAAGCGCGTCGGACTGTCGGAGGCGGCGGTGCGCCAGCGCGTGCAGCGCCTCCTCGACCAGGAGGTCATGCAGATCGTCGCGGTGACCGACCCTCTCCAGGTGGGGTTCCGCCGCCAGGCCATGATCGGCATCCGCGTCGACGGGGACCTGACCCCGGTCGGCGACGCCTTGTCGGCCATGGACGAGGTCGACTACGTGGTCACCACGGCCGGGTCTTTCGACATCCTCGCCGAGGTCGTCTGCGAGGACGACAACGACTTGCTGGAGCTCCTGACCACCCGCATCCGCACGCTTCCCGGCGTGCAGACGACCGAGACCTTCGTCTACCTGAAACTCAACAAGCAGCACTACAACTGGGGTACCCGATGACCACTGAGCCCACCGCCGCCTACGAACCGTCCTCCGACCTGCGCACCCCCACCGGGGCGCTCTACTCCGAGGCGGCCCGTGACCACCTCTGGATGCACTTCACGCGGCACTCGGTCTTCGAGGACCGCAGCGAGGGCGGCCTGGCCCACAGCGTCCCCATCATCGTGCGCGGTGAGGGCCACAAGATCTGGGACGACCGCGGCAACGAGTACATCGACGGCCTGGCCGGGCTCTTCGTCGTGCAGGTCGGCCACGGGCGCGTCGAGCTCGCCGAGGCCGCCGCCAAGCAGGCCAAGGACCTCGCGTTCTTCCCCCTGTGGTCCTACGCCCACCCGCGTGCCATCGAGCTCGCCGAGCGCCTGGCAGCGGGCGCTCCCGGCGACCTCAACCGCGTCTTCTTCACCACCGGCGGCGGTGAGGCCGTCGAGACCGCGTGGAAGCTCGCCAAGCAGTACTTCAAGCTCACCGGCAAGCCGACCAAGCACAAGGTCATCAGCCGGGCCGTCGCCTACCACGGCACCCCTCAGGGCGCGCTGTCCATCACCGGCATCCCGGCGGCCAAGGAGATGTTCGAGCCGCTCGTGCCCGGCGCCTTCAAGGTCCCGAACACCAACCTCTACCGCGCCCCGGAGCACCTGCGCGAGGACGAGAAGGCGTTCGGCCGCTGGGCCGCCGACCGCATCGCCGAGGCCATCGAGTTCGAGGGCCCCGACACCGTCGCAGCCGTCTTCCTCGAGCCGGTGCAGAACTCCGGTGGCTGCTTCCCGCCGCCGCCCGGCTACTTCGAGCGCGTCCGCGAGATCTGCGACGAGTACGACGTGCTGCTCGTCTCCGACGAGGTCATCTGCTCGTTCGGCCGCATCGGCTCCATGTTCGCGTGCGACGACTTCAACTACGTGCCCGACATCATCACCTGCGCGAAGGGCATGACGTCCGGGTACTCCCCCATCGGCGCGATGATCGCCAGCGACCGGTTGTTCGAGCCGTTCAAGAAGGGCACCAACTACTTCCCGCACGGCTACACCTTCGGTGGCCACCCGGTCAGCGCCGCCGTGGCGATGGAGAACCTCGACATCTTCGAGCGCGAGGGCCTCAACGACCACGTCAAGGAGAACGCCCCGCGGTTCCGGGCGACCCTGGAGAAGCTGCTCGACCTGCCGATCGTCGGCGACGTCCGCGGCGCCGGCTACTTCTACGGCATCGAGCTCGTCAAGGACAAGGAGTCGCGGGAGACGTTCAACGACGAGGAGTCCGAGCGGCTGCTGCGCGGCTACCTGTCCAAGGCCCTGTTCGACGCCGGCATCTACTGCCGCGCCGACGACCGTGGCGACCCGGTCATCCAGCTCGCGCCGCCGCTGATCATCGGCCAGCCCGAGTTCGACGACATCGAGAGCCGGCTGAGGTCCGTCCTCAAGGACGCCGAGCAGCACCTCTGAGCCCGTCGTGACCCTGCCCCTCTGGTCGGAGGGTGCGGGCGAGCAGGCCCCGTACGCCAGCGCACCGGACTTCCCGGTGCCGGCGGACGGGGCCGACTCGTCCGACCTGCCCTCCCACGCCGACGTCGTCGTCGTGGGAGGCGGCTTCACCGGCCTCTGGACCGCGCACTACCTGCTCCTCGCCGACCCGTCGCTGTCGGTGATGGTCCTCGAGGCCGAGCACGTCGGCTTCGGTGCCAGCGGACGCAACGGCGGCTGGGTGTCGGCCCTGTGGCCGGTCGGCCCCGACACCCTCGCCCGCGCCCACGGACGCGCGGCGGCAGCCGCGATGCTCGCCGAGCTCCGCGACACCGTCGACGAGGTCGGTCGGGCGTCGGCAGCGGCTGGCATCGACTGCGGCTACCACCGCGGCGGCAGCGTGGTGCTCGCGCGCTCGGCCGCCCAGGTGTCCCGGGCGAGGGCGGAGGTCGCCCATGCCGACGGCTGGGGCACCGGGACGCAGTGGCTCGACGCGGCGCAGGCGCGCGAGCGTCTCGCCGCCTCGTCGGTGCTGGGGGCGACGTTCACGCCGTACTGCGCCCGCGTCCACCCGCGACGCCTCGTCGACGGCCTCGCGGTCGCCGTCCGGCGGCAGGGAGCCGAGCTCCGGGAAGGGATCCGGGTCGCGACGATCGAGCCCGGCCGGGTCGGCCTCGTCGGGGGTGGGCAGGTCAGCGCGCGGCACGTCATCCGCGCCACCGAGGGGTGGACCCCGGGACTGCCGGGGCACCGCCGCACGGTCGCGCCCGTCTACTCGCTCATGGTGGCCACGGCACCGCTGGCCGCGTCGACGTGGGACGAGATCGGGCTGGCCGACCGCGAGGTGTTCGCCGACCACCGCCACGTCATCATCTACGGCCAGCGGACCGTCGACGACCGCCTCGCGTTCGGGGGACGCGGCGCCCCCTACCACTTCGGGTCGCGCATCCGGCCCGAGTTCGACCACGACGCAACGGTCTTCGCCGACCTGCGTGCCACGCTGACCGGCCTGCTCCCCCAGCTCGACGGGGTCGAGTTCACCCACGCGTGGGGAGGTCCGCTCGGCATCGCCCGCGACTGGCACCCCTCCGTCGGTCACGACCCGTCGACGGGCCTCGGCTGGGCGGGGGGCTACGTCGGGGACGGCGTGGCGGCCAGCAACCTGGCCGGCCGCACCCTCGCCGACCTCGTCCTCGGGCGCCGTACGCCCATCACGCAGCTGCCGTGGGTCGGGCACCGGAGCCGGCGCTGGGAGCCCGAACCCGCCCGCTGGGTCGGCATCAACGCCGGGCTCCGCCTGGCCCACCTCGCGGACGCGGAGGAGGCGCGCACCGGACGGCCTGCCCGGCTGGGGCGGCTGCTGTCGGCGGTGACCGGCCACTGAGCCGAGGGGTCCGTCGGGCGGGGCCGGCACCGTACCGACCCGGCTGGCAGACTCGGCCCGTGTCCACGCCCCCCGCCGAGCTGTCGGCCGCCGCGCTCGAGTTCGTCGCCGTCCGTCACCTCGCCACGCTGACGACACTGCGCCCCGACGGCTCGCCGCACGTCGTGCCGGTGGGGTTCACCTGGGACCCCGAGTCGCTCGTGGCGCGCGTGATCACCAGCGGGTCGAGCCTCAAGGCCCGCAACGCCGCCGCCGGCACCCGGGCCGTGCTGTGCCAGGTCGACGGCCGCGACTGGCTGTCGTTCGAGGGCCCGGCGCGGGTGCTCGACGACCGTGCGTCGGTCGCCGACGCGGAGCGGCGGTATGCCGCCCGCTACCGCGTGCCCCGCGAGAACCCCGAGCGCGTCGTCATCGAGATCGCCGTCGACCGCGTCCTCGGCAACCTCTGAAGGGCGCACCCGTAGGGTCAGGGCATGACGGCCGAGGGCAGGGACAGGCACCGTGAGGTGGAGAGCCTCGCCGCCCTAGACGCGCTCCTGGCGTCGGGGCGCCCGCTGCGCGGCCTGCGGCTGCAGGACCTCGACCTGACCGGCCGTGAGGCGGCCCTCCTCGCGCGGACCGACGTCGAGGGCCTCGTGGTGCTCGGGGGCCGGATGTCAGAGTCCCTCGACGCGCACCTGCGGGCCCACCACGCCCTGGTCTTCCCCACCGACACCCATGCGCCGGTGGACCCCTACCGCGCGAGCCTCTACTCCCCGCTCGAGCTCTACCGCGGGCTGGCCGACCGCGGCTATGCCGCGACGCCCGACGCCCGGGCCTACCGCTGGGCCAGGGAGGCTGCGGTTCACCACGATGCCTTCGTGACGCTGCTGCGCGCCATCCACGACGACTCGGTCACCGACGCCCTGGACGAGTTCGTCGACGGGCGGCCCGTCGTCGGGGTGATGGGTGGCCACGCGCTCGAACGCGGCCGCGCGGCCTACGCGGACGCCGCCCAGCTCGGCAGGACGCTGGCCCGGGCCGGTCTCGTCGTCGCGACCGGCGGCGGGCCCGGGGCCATGGAGGCGGCCAACCTGGGCGCCTACGCCACCCGGGACGACGACCTCGAGGACGCCCTGGCGCGGCTGGCGGCGGTGCCGTCGTTCCGGGACGACGTGGGCCGGTGGGCGCAGCTGGCCCTCGAGGTGCGCGAAGGCCTGGGCCCGGGGTCGGGCCGCAGCCTCGGCATCCCCACCTGGTTCTACGGCCACGAGCCCCCGGGCGTCTTCTGCGACGGCATCGCCAAGTACTTCTCCAACGCCCTGCGCGAGGACGGCCTCCTCGCGCGGTCGACCCACGGCCTGGTCGTGCTCGAAGGTGCGGCCGGCACCGTGCAGGAGGTCTTCCAGGCGGTGACCCCGCTGTTCTACGCCCTGCCCGGGGCGACCCTCCCGCCGCTGGTCCTGGTCGGCCACGAGTACTGGACCGACACCGTCCCCGTGTGGACGGCGGTGACGGCGCTCGCCCGTGGGCGGGACATGGACGGCGTGGTGCACCTCGTCCACAGCGTGCAGGAAGCCGCCGACGTCGTGACCGCCCGACTGTCGGGCGCCGACGCCGCGAGCGCCGGACCCGCGGGTGTTGACGCTCCGCCGGGTGACCGGCCCACCCCCACCCGAGAGGCCCTCCCGTGAAGCTCGCCGACCTGGCCCACCTGCCGCTCACCTACGCGCCGCAGGGGCTCACCCTCGACGGGCCGCTGCCGGCCGGTTTCCACCACCTCGCGGTGGAGCGCCGCATCGGGGCGGGCGACGCGGCCTACGCCCGGGCGGCCGCGGCCCTCATGCACTGGGCGCCGCAGCGCGGGATCGGGCTGCGGCCCGTGACCACGGCTCGCCGCGCCGCGACCGGGGTGGAGATCCTGAGCCGCCTGGTGGTCCTCCCCGTGCCCTGCCGCGTCGTCTGGACCGTCGAGGACTCCCGGCGCACCGGTTTCGGCTACGGCACGCTCGCCGGCCACCCCGAGAGCGGGGAGGAGGGCTTCCTCGTCGAGCGCCGCGGCGACGACGTGTATGCCGTGATCCGCGCCTACGCCCGCCCGGCCACCCTGCTCACCCGGCTCGGAGGCCCGCTCACCTGGGTGGGCCAGCGCGTCGCCGCCCAGGGCTACCTGCGCGCCCTCCAGCACGCCGCCGACGGCCGCCCCCGGTAGCCGCGATCCCGCCCCCGTTAGCGCGACCCCGTCACCGGACGCCGTCACCGGACACGGGGGCCGGTCGGCGCCTCAGTCGAAGACGATGGTGCGGCGGCCGCGCAGGACCACGCGGTGCTCGGCGTGCCAGCGCACGGCCCGGGCGAGCGCCATCGCCTCGAGCTCCTGCCCCACGGAGGCGAGCTGCGCCGGGCTCATGCGGTGGTCCACGCGCCGGAAGTCCTGCTCGATGATCGGCCCCTCGTCGAGGTCGGCCGTGACGTAGTGCGCGGTGGCGCCGATGACCTTGACGCCACGGTCGTGGGCCTGGGTGTAGGGCTTGGCTCCCTTGAAGCTCGGCAGCAGGGAGTGGTGGATGTTGATGACCCGGCCCGGCAGGTCTGCGCACAGCTCCGCGGACAGGATCTGCATGTAGCGCGCGAGGACGACGGTGTCCGCCTCGTAGCGGGCGATGAGCTCGCGCAGCTCCTGCTCCGCCGCTGGCTTGGTCGCGCGAGTGACGGGGACGTGGTGGAAGGGCACGCCGTGCCACTGCGCCAGCCCGCGGAAGTCCTCGTGGTTGGACACGATGGCGGGCACCTCGATGGGCAGCGAGCCGCTCTCCACCCGGAACAGCAGGTCGTTGAGGCAGTGCCCCTGCTGGCTCACCATGACCAGGACGCGGGGCCGGCGCGCGAGGTCGTGCACGGCGTACTCCATGGCGAACCTGCCGGCGACGTCGCGCAGCGCCGCGTCGACGTCGTCCACCGCGATCGGGTCGCCCTCGCGCACGAGGTGCATGCGCAGATGGAACTCCCCCGACGTGGCGTCGGCGAACTGCTGGCTGTCCAGGATCGTCAGGGCGAGCTCGAGCACCACGCCGGAGACCGCGTGGACGATGCCTCGGCGGTCGGGACAGGAGACGGTGAGGACGAACTCGCGTCCGGGCTCGGGGGCGGTGGGGGCGCTCTGCTGCACGCGCCCAGCCTAGGGGCGGGTCACCAGCACGATGCCGAGGCACATCTCGTCGGTGGTGCCCTCGCCCCAGACGACGTAGCGCTCGGGGACTCCCTGCAGCGCCGGCAGCCGGTCGCGCAGCGACTGGTCGTGGCGGCAGGTGACGGTCAGGGTGTCCCCCGGCACCAGGTGCACGGCGGGTGACACCGGTCGGCTGCCCTGGTTGTCGAAGTCCCAGACGGGCAGGTCGAGGATCGTGCGGGCACCTGGCTTACCGTGGTTGACCTCGACCGTGATGCTCCGCCCCAGCAGGTGCATGTGGCCGGCGACCGCCCGGACCGTCTCGGCCCGGCGCACCGTCCTCGTGCACGACTGGGTGCCCGAGGCCCGGATGGGGCCGCACAACAGGTGGAGGGCGTCGGCCGCGAACCCCGCCTCGGCACCGAACCGGCGCTGGACGTCGGCGACCGCCGACGCGCGGTCGCACAGCGGGCCGGTGCGGCCCGGGCGGCACGGCAGCTCCACCGGGCCGGGCAGCAGCACCGTCTGCAGCGCCGTGCGCGTGCCGTCGTCCGCCGCAACCCGCAGGCGCGCCGCACTGAGGTCGGGGTCGTGCCCGGCCAGGAGGTTGTAGTGCACCTGCATGACGATCCGCGAGCCCGCCTCGACCGGCAGGCCGAGGTCCTTCGGCAGCACCTGCTCACCGCCGCCCGGGGCCCAGGCCCCGAGCCAGGGCGCGTCCTCGAGGCCGCTGCCCTGGCTCTCGATGCCGGTGCCGCCGAAGCAGGTCCAGCCCTGTCCCGGCTGGGCCGCGTCGACGGCCTCGGCGCGCGCCACGGCGTCCGGGGGCACCCGGAAGAGGATCACGTGGTGGACCACCTTGGGGTTGCCCGGCAGGACGTCGATGCCGGTGACCATCGACGGCGCCGTGATGCCGGGGTCGAGCAGGAAGCAGCGGTAGTCGTCGGTGCCCGGGGCGGCCGGCGCCTTGGGGGTGTACGCCGCGGGCATCCGTACCGTGACGAGGCGCTCGCCCGGGCCCAGCGGCGCCGAGGGATGCGTCGGCTGCCCGGAGCCGTGGCCGTCGGTGTGACCCGACGAGCCGGACGACGTGACCGGCGCTGCGTTCCCCGGCCGACCCGTGCCGCCGGTCTGCGCGCCGGCGCACCCGGCCAGCAGGAGGGCGGCTGCGGCGAGGGCGGCCGCTGCGCGACGAGGGCTCACCTCACGAGTGTAGGCACGCCCTCCCGGCGTGGCCCCCGTCAAGGGCCCGTCCAGACGTCCGTCGAGGCGTCCGGTCAGGCGGTGGAGGCCGCGAGCTGGCCGCAGGCGCCGTCGATGTCCTGGCCGCGGGTGTCGCGGATCGTGGTGGGGATGCCGTGGGCCCGCAGCCGCTCGACGAACTGCTGCTCGACGCCGGGGCGCGAGGCGGTCCACTTCGAGCCGGGAGTCGGGTTGAGCGGGATCGGGTTGACGTGGACCCAGCCGCGGCCACGCGCGTTGAGCTTCTTCCCGAGCAGATCGGCGCGCCAGGCGTGGTCGTTGATGTCCTTGATGAGGGCGTACTCGATGCTCACGCGGCGCCCGGTGGCCTCGTAGTAGCGGTGTGCCGCGTCAAGGGCCTCGTCGACGCTCCAGCGCGTGTTGATCGGGACCAGCTCGTTGCGCAGCTCGTCGTCCGGGGCGTGCAGCGACAGCGCGAGCGTCACCGGGATGCCCTCCGCGGCGAGCTTGTCGATGGCCGGCACCAGGCCGACGGTCGACATGGTGATGCCCCGCGCGGACATGCCCAGGCCGTCCGGGGCCGGGTCGGTGAGCCGGCGGATCGCGCCGATGGCCGCCTTGTAGTTGGCCAGCGCCTCCCCCATGCCCATGAAGACGACGTTGGAGATGCGCGTCGGGCCGGTGGGCTCGGGCGCCCCGTCCTCGTCGCCGAGCTCGGCGACGTCGGCGTACGCCGTGGAGTCACCGCCCTGCCCGGCGGCACCGGTCGCCGTGGGCAGCTCACCGCGGCGCAGCATCCGGGCGGCCTGGACGACCTGCTCCACGATCTCGCCAGCCGACATGTTGCGCGTCAGGCCGGCCTGGCCGGTGGCGCAGAACGGGCAGTTCATCCCGCAGCCGGCCTGGCTGGAGATGCAGATGGTGACGCGCCTCGGGTAGCGCATGAGCACCGACTCGACGATCGCGCCGTCGTGCAGGCGCCAGGCCGACTTCACGGTCATGCCGTCGTCGGCCGTGCGCTGGACGTGCGGTGTGAGCAGCGTCGGCAGCAGGTCGCGCACCAGGTCGTCGCGGACGCCCTTGGGCAGGTCGGTCATGTCCTCGGGCGACTCCACCAGCCGCTCGAAGTAGTGGGTCGACAGCTGCTTGGCCCGGAAACCCTTGTGGCCCAGCGCCTCGACCGCGGCCTTGCGCTCGGCCGGGTCGAGGTCGGCGAGGTGGCGCGGCGGCTTCCCGCGGCGTGGCGCGGTGAAGGTCAGCGCACCGGGGGCGGGACGCGCGGTCGTGGGCTCGGGCAGGGAGGTCGTCATGGCCCCTCCAGTTTCGCAGGCCGCCGCCGAACCGCCCAATCCCCGGCTGGCAGCGCCAACCGCTCAGCGGGACCGGCCCTAGGCGGGGACGACCCAGGCGAGCAGTGCCCAAGCGACGGGGGCGACGAGGACGAGCGAGTCGAGCCGGTCCATGACCCCGCCGTGGCCGGGCAGGATCGTGCTCATGTCCTTGATGCCCAGGTCGCGCTTGATCGTCGACTCGGTGAGGTCGCCCACGGTCGCGGCCACCGCGACGCAGGCACCGAGGACGGCACCGCCCCACCAGGGTCCGTCGAGGAGCAGGACCACGGCGGCCGCGCCCCCGGCCACACAGGTCAGGACCGAGCCGGCGAAACCCTCCCAGGACTTCTTGGGGCTCACCGACGGTGCCATCGGGTGGCGGCCGAACAGCACGCCGAACGCGTAGCCGCCCACGTCCGAGAGCACGGTCACGAGGATGAAGACGATGATCCGCCGGGCCCCGTCGTCGGGCGCCAGCATCAGGGCGGCGAACCCGGCGAGGAAGGACGGGTAGACCGCCACGAACACCCCGCCGACGACGTCACGCACGGCGTCCAGCACGCCGTCGGCGATCCGCCAGAGCAGGATGCCCACGCACGTCAGGCCGAGGGTGACGATCAGCGCCTCACCGCCGCCGACGTACGCGGAGACGATCATGCTCACGCTGCCGACGAGGCTGGGTACGAGCGGGACGAGGATCGAGACCTGGTGCAGCGCGCGGCGCAGCTCCCACACACCCACGCCGACCGCCGCCACCACGATGACGAGCATGAGCTCCTTGCGCACGACCAGCGACACGATGATCAGCGCGCCGAGCCCGACCCCCACCCCGATGGCGGCCGGCAGGTTGCGGCCCGCCCGGGACGTGGAGGCTCCCCGCGCAGCCGCGCGACCGCCGTCACCGGAGCCGGAGGGGTCCTGGTGGCGCGCGCTGCGGGACTGGGGTCCGGACATGGGCAGGAGCTGCGTCGTGACTGCGTCAGGGGCTGCGTCGGTGCTCGGCAGGAGCAGCGAGCGCCTCAGACCTCGAGGAGCTCGGCCTCCTTGCCCTTGAGCAGCTCGTCGACGCTCTCGACGTACTTCTTGGTCGTGGAGTCGAGCTCCTTCTCACCACGCGCGCCGTCGTCCTCGCCGACCTCGCCGTCCTTGACCAGCTTGTCCAGCTCGTCCTTGGCCTTGCGGCGGATGTTGCGGATGGAGACCTTGGCCTCCTCGCCCTTGTGGCGCGCCAGCTTGATGTAGTCGCGGCGGCGCTCCTCGGTGAGCTGCGGCAGGACGCACCGGATGACGTTGCCGTCGTTGCTCGGGTTGACGCCGAGGTCGGAGTCGCGCAGGGTCTTCTCGATCTCGTGCATCGCCGACTTGTCGAACGGGGAGATGAGGATGGTGCGCGCCTCCGGCGTCTGGAACGACGCGAGCTGCTGCAGCGGCGTCGGCGCGCCGTAGTAGCTGACCATCAGCTTGTTGAACATCCCCGGGGTCGCCCGACCGGTGCGGATGCCCGCGAAGTCCTCCTTGGCGACCTCGACGGCCTTCTCCATCTTCTCCTCTGCCTCGAGGAGGGTCTCTTCGATCATGTCCGGCTCCTTCTGGGCGCTCCCTGCGGGGATCGCCGGTCGTGGGTGGTCAGTCGTGCGGGTGGCTGGGTCGTCGCCGACTCACCCCGGGGTGACCAGCGTCCCGATCCTCTCACCACGCAGGGCCTTGACGACGTTGCCCTCACCCTCCATGCCGAAGACGACCATGGGCAGCTTGTTGTCCATGCAGAGGCTGAAGGCGGCCGTGTCGACGACCCGCAGGCCCTGCTGCATCGCGTCCGAGTAGGTGATCTCGTCGTACTTGGTGGCCTCGGGGTGCTGCCGCGGGTCGGCGTCGTAGACCCCGTCGACCCCGTTCTTGCTCATGAGCACGGCGTCGCACTTGATCTCGAGGGCGCGCTGGGCGGAGACGGTGTCGGTGGAGAAGAACGGCATCCCGGCGCCGGCGCCGAAGATGACCACGCGCCCCTTCTCGAGGTGGCGGATCGCGCGGCGCGGGATGTAGGGCTCGGCGACCTGGCCCATCGCGATCGCGGTCTGCACCCGCGTCTCGATGCCTTCCTTCTCCAGGAAGTCCTGCAGGGCCAGGCAGTTCATGACCGTGCCGAGCATGCCCATGTAGTCGGCCCGGGTGCGGTCCATCCCCTGCTGCTGCAGCTCGGCGCCGCGGAAGAAGTTGCCGCCGCCGATGACCACGGCCACCTGGATGCCCTCGCGCACCGACTGGGCGATCTGCCGGGCGATCTGCCGCACGACGTCGGGGGCCAGGCCGACCTTGCCCCCACCGAAGACCTCGCCCGAGAGCTTGAGCAGCACGCGGCGGTGCGGGTGGGGGGCCAGGGAGACGGACGATCCGGCTGGGGCGGTCTGCTCGGTGGCAGAAGTCACGACAGATCCTCCTGGGTGGTGAGGGGGTGGCGCGGGGGTGGCGCGAGCGGTCACCGAATACTTCCACACGTTGCGCCCGGCGCCCCACCACGTGCTGCCCACCGGTTCCGCCGACCGGTTCGTGGGCCGCCCGGCCGCATGGCAGGGTGGGGCCATCGATCTGCGAAGGAGACGCACCATGAGGTCAGGCATCCTCCCCGGGCACCGCGACGAGACGGTCCGGCCCCAGGACGACCTGTTCGGCTACGCCAACGGCACCTGGGTGCGCGAGACGCAGATCCCGGGCGACCGCGGCCGCTACGGCACGTTCGACCTGCTGCGTGAGCAGTCCGACGAGCGGGTCCGCCGCCTCATCGACCGGGCCGCGGACGACACGACCGCCGAGGCCGGCTCCCCCACCCGCAAGGTGGGCGACCTCTACCGCGCGTTCATGGACGAGGAGCGGGTCGAGGCGCTGGGCCGCACGCCCATCGACGACGACCTCGACGCGATCTCCAAGATCACCGGCACCGACGAGCTCTTCCTCACCATGGGCCGGCTCCAGCGCCAGGGCCTGGCGGGCGTCATGGGCCTGCACGTCGCGCCCGACGCCAAGTCCCCCGAGGACTACATCCTCTACCTCCACCAGGGCGGCCTCGGCCTCCCGGACGAGTCCTACTACCGGGAGGAGCGCCACGCCGCGGTCCGCGAGGCCTACCTCCCGCACGTCGCCCGGATGCTGGCCCTCGCGGGGGTCGGTGACGGGTCGACCGGCGAGGACTCCCGCGCGGCCCGCGTCGTGGCCCTGGAGACCCGCCTGGCCGGCCACCACTGGGACAACGTCGCGACGCGGGACGCGGTGAAGAGCTACAACCCCAACACCCGATACGGGCTGGAGGACCTCGCCCCGGACGTGCCGTGGGAGGACTACCTGCGCGGCCTCAAGGCGAAGCAGGCCTTCGAGCACGTCGTGGTCGGCCAGCCGGAGTTCCTCGAGGGGCTGTCGGTCCTGCTCGACGAGGTCATCATCGACGACTGGCGCGACTGGCTCGCCTTCCACCTCGTCAGCGGCGCCGCTCCCCTGCTCAGCCGCGAGTTCGTCGACGCCGAGTTCGACTTCTCCGGGCGCGTCATCTCCGGCCTCCCCGAGAACCGCGACCGGTGGAAGCGCGGCGTCTCCCTCGTCGAGGGCGCGATCGGCGAGGCCGTGGGCCAGCTGTACGCCGCCGAGTTCTTCCCGCCCGCCGCCAAGGAGCGCATGCTCGAGCTGGTGGGCAACCTCGTCGAGGCGTTCCGCCGCTCCTTCGAGGGGCTGGACTGGATGGGGCCGCGGACCCGCGAGCAGGCGATGGAGAAGCTCGCCTCGTTCACCCCGAAGGTCGGCTACCCCGACGTGTGGCGCGACTACTCCGCGCTCGAGGTCGACGACGACCTGATGGGTACGGTGCGGCGGGCCAACGTCTTCGAGTTCGAGCGCCAGCTCGGCCACCTCGGCGGCCCGATCGACCGCACCGAGTGGATGATGCTGCCGCAGACGGTCAACGCCTACTACCACCCGCTGCTCAACGAGATCGTGTTCCCGGCCGGCATCCTGCAGCCGCCGTTCTTCGACCTCGACGCCGACGACGCCGTCAACTACGGCGCGATCGGCGCGGTCATCGGGCACGAGATCGGCCACGGCTTCGACGACCAGGGCTCGCGCTACGACGCCCACGGTGCGCTGCGCGACTGGTGGACCGAGGAGGACCGGGCCCGCTTCGACGAGCGCACCCAGGCGCTCATCGCCCAGTTCAGCGAGCTGTCGCCGCTGGCCTCCCCCGAGGACAAGGTCAACGGCGCCCTGACCGTGGGCGAGAACATCGGCGACCTCGGCGGCCTGGCCATCGGCTACGCCGCGTACCGCATCGCCACCGAGGGCCAGCACGTCCCCGAGCTCGACGGGCTCACCGGCCCCCAGCGCTTCTTCGTGGGCTGGGCGCAGGTCTGGTCGGGCAAGGCACGCCCCGAGGAGGCCAAGCGCCTGCTGGCCATCGACCCGCACTCGCCGACCGAGGTCCGAGCCAACGCGGTGCGCAACTGCGACGAGTTCCACGAGGCGTTCGGGGTGCGCGAGGGCGACGGCATGTGGCTGGCCCCCGAGCAGCGCGTGCACATCTTCTAGGGCCCGCGCGTGGAGGTGCTGCCGGACATCGTGGGCTCGGACCCCGTCATCCTGTTCTGCGGGACGGCGGGGGCCGAGAGCACCAAGCACCGTGAGCACTACTACGCCTCGCCCGGCAACAGCTTCTGGGAGAGCGCGCACCTGAGCGGCCTCACGCCGCGACGGCTGCTGCCCGAGGAGGACCACACGGTCGTGGAGCACAGCCTGGGGCTGACCGACCTCGTCGGCCACTGGGACCACCACACCGGCCGGGGCTGGGTCGAGATCGACCGCCTCGTCGAGGCCGTCGAGAGGTGGCAGCCGGCGTTCCTCGCCTTCACCGCCAAGGGCACCGCCGCGCATGCGGCCCGGGCGCTGGGCCACCGTCCCCCGGGCCTCGGGATCGCGCCGTGGGGCCTTGGACCCTCGGACGTCTTCGTGCTGCCGGGCACGAGCGGCGCCAACCAGCGCAAGGACTACGACGGGCGGCCCACCCGCATCGCCTGGTGGCGTGACCTGGCCTCGCTGGCGGAGCCGGAGCTCAGAACCCGGCGTACCGGAGCATGAACTCGGTCTCGGTGTCCCGGCCCCCCTGCGGGTCGGGCGCCGGGTCGACGTCCTGGACCGTCCGCAGCTGCTCCGGCGGGACCCGCTCGGGCAGGTGGGTGTAGTCCCGCGGCGGGTGGTCCCGTGGCGGCGGCGTGGCCTTGCGTGCTCTCCCCATACCTCAGTATGCCGCGCGGCCGGCCCCGTCACGCGGCGTACGTCGTCAACGCGCGAGGCCCGCCCCCCGAAGGGGACGGGCCTCGTGTGCTGCGGTGGAGCCTGGCGAGCAGGCCCCGGTGGAGCCGGTGTCAGCTGCCGACGCGGAAGCGCGCGAAGGACGTCGCGGTCGCGCCGGCCTCCTCGAGCACCTTGGCGACGGTCTTCTTGGCGTCCTTGGCGAACGGCTGCTCGAGCAGGACGTTCTCCTTGAAGAAGCCGTTGACGCGACCCTCGACGATCTTCGGGAGGGCGGCCTCGGGCTTGCCCTCCTCCTTCGCGGTGGCCTCGGCGACGCGACGCTCGTTCTCGACGGTGGTCGGGTCGACCTCGTCACGGGTCAGCACGGTGGGGCTGAAGGCCGCCACGTGCATCGCGACGTCGCGCACGACCTGCTCGTCGCCACCCTCGGCGCCGACGAGGACACCGATCTGGGCGGGGAGGTCGGGGCTGGTCTTGTGCAGGTAGGACACGACGACCGGGGCCTCGACGCGGGCGACCCGCTTGACCTCGATCTTCTCGCCGATGGTGGCGTTGGCGTCGTCGAGCAGCTCCTGGACGGTGCGGCCGTCCTCGAGGTTGCTCTTGAGCAGCGCATCGGCGTCGGAAGCACCGGCGGCGACGGCCTGGGCGAGGACCTGGTCGGCCAGGGCGATGAACTTCTCGCCCTTCGCGACGAAGTCGGTCTCGCACAGGACCTCGACGAGGGTGCCCGTGCCGCCCTCGGCCTTGGCGGTGACCAGGCCGTTGGAGGTGGTGCGGCCCTCGCGCTTGGTGACGCCCTTGAGGCCCTTCACACGAAGGATCTCGGTGGCCTTGGCGCGGTCGCCGTCGGCCTCGTCGAGGGCCTTCTTGACGTCGAGCATGCCGGCGCCCGTGGACTCACGCAGCGCCTTGATGTCAGCGGCGGTGTAGTTCGCCATGTGTGTGTCTCAGCTCTTCTCTGTCAGCAGGTGCGGGTGGAAGCTCAGGCCTTGGCGTCGGCGTCGCTGGCCGCCGCCTCGGCGGGGGCCTCGGTCGCCTCGGCGGGGGCCTCGGTCGCCTCGGCAGCAGCCTCGGGGGCGTCGGCAGCAGCGGTCTCGCCGGCCTCGGGGGCCACGGTCTCCGCGGTCTTGGCGGCGTCGCCACCGAGCAGCTCGCGCTCCCACTCGGCGAGGGGCTCGTCACCGGCGACGACACCCTCGGCCTGCTCGCCGTTCTTGCCGGCGGAGCGGGAGATGAGGCCGTCGGCCACGGCGTCCGCGATCACGCGGGTGAGCAGCGTGACGGAGCGGATCGCGTCGTCGTTGCCGGGGATCTTGTAGTCGACCTCGTCGGGGTCGCAGTTGGTGTCGAGGATCGCGATGACCGGCAGGCCGAGCTTGCGCGCCTCGTCGACGGCGAGGTGCTCCTTCTTGGTGTCGACGATCCACACGGCCGAGGGGACCTTGGCCATGTTGCGGATGCCGCCGAGGGTCTTCTCGAGCTTGTCGCGCTCCCGCTTGAAGATCAGGAGCTCCTTCTTGGTGTAGCCCGAGCCCGCGACGTTGTCGTAGTCGAGCTCCTCGAGCTCCTTGAGGCGCGTGAGGCGCTTGGAGATCGTGTTGAAGTTGGTGAGCATGCCACCGAGCCAGCGGTGGTTGACGTACGGCATGCCGACGCGGGTCGCCTGCTCGGCGATGGGCTCCTGGGCCTGCTTCTTCGTGCCGACGAAGAGGATGGAGCCGCCGTGGGCGACGGTCTCGCGGACGAACTCGTACGCGTTGTTGATGTAGGTCAGCGACTGCTGCAGGTCGATGATGTAGATGCCGTTGCGCTCGGTCATGATGAAGCGCTTCATCTTGGGGTTCCAGCGACGGGTCTGGTGCCCGAAGTGGACGCCGCTCTCGAGGAGCTGGCGCATGGTAACGACGGCCATGCCGTGTCTCCTATGTGTCGTTGTCAGTTTCGTCGGACCCGCCATGGGGGCGTGGTCCTGCCTGGCGCCTGCACGCACCCCGCCGGCTGCCGTTGGCGGCCGGACTGCTGTGGTGCGCCCCTGTTCGGAGGTTCCTCGTCACAGGTGGGAAGACGCGCGAATTGGGTCGCCGCGTGCGAACACACGATGACCGTCGTCCATCGTACGTGCAGGGCGGCGTGATCGGGAAATCCGGGCAGGCGCGGGCGCCGCACCGAAACCGGGACGACCACGCCATACCGGCCGGGGTAGGGTCGCGCTCTTGTGACCCCCGTCCTGTCCCGCCTCGGTGAGTGGGTGGCCCCTGCGCGGATGGGGGTGCCGTTCCGCTGGAACCTCGCCTCGTCGTGGGTGGGCCAGCTCGGCGACGGGATCGCCCTCGCGGCGGGCCCGCTGCTCGTCGCCTCGCTGACGCGGGACCCCGCCCTGATCGCCGCCGCGGCGATGGTGCAGAACCTGCCCACCCTCCTGCTGGGCCTGTATGCCGGCGCGCTCGCCGACCGGGTCGACCGGCGGCGGCTCGTGCTCACGGCGAACCTCGTGCGGGTGGCCGTGCTGGCCGTCCTCGTCGTCACCATCGCCACCGGCACGGTGTCGATCGCGCTGCTGCTCGTGACGCTGTTCGCGGTGGGGGTTGCGGAGCTGTTCGCCGACACGGGCTGGCGCGCGGTGCTGCCGATGATCGTGCCCAAGGCCGACCTCGGCATCGGCAACGCCCGGCAGATGTCCGGCTTCCTCGTCGCGAACCAGTTCATCGGGCCGGCCGTCGGCGCCAGCCTGTTCGCCCTCGGCTCGGCGGTGCCGTTCGGGGTGCAGGCCACCGCCCTGCTGCTGGCGGCGGTGCTCTTCGCCAGGGTCCGGCTCCCCCGCGAGGAGTCCTCCTCGCGCCCGGAGCAGCACATCGGCCACGACATCCTCGACGGGCTGCGCTGGATCGCCGGCAACGCGCCCATCCGCACCCTCACCCTCGTGATCTTCATCTTCAACATCACTTGGGGGGCGCCCTGGGGCGTCCTCGTCTACTGGGCGCAGGAGCGGCTCGGTGTGGGGGGCGATCGGGTTCGGCCTGCTCACCACCTGCTCGGCCATCGGGGGCGTCACCTCCGTGCTGCTGTACGACCGCCTCGAGGCCCGGGTGCCGCTGGACCGGCTCATGAAGGCCTGCCTGACCCTCGAGGTGCTCACCCACCTCGCCCTGGCACTGACCACCGTGCCGTGGGTCGCCATGGCGATCATGGTCGTGTTCGGGGGGTATGCGTTCGTGTGGGGCTCGCTGTCGTCGGCGGTCCGCCAGCGGGCCACGCCGAACGAGTACCAGGGGCGCGTCGGCAGCGTCTACTGGCTCGGGCTGATCGTGGGACTGCTGGTCGGCCAGCTGCTCGGGGGCCTCATCGCCCGGCACTTCGGGGCGGCGGCGCCGTTCTGGTTCGCGTTCGTGGGCGCCGGGGTCACGCTGCTCGCGGTGTGGCGCCAGCTCGACCTGATCTCGCACGCCGAGGCGCCCGAGGAGGCCGAGGCGTCCGAGGCTTCCTCAGAGGCCAAAGGCGTCGAGGACCGCTGAGGGTCAGTCGGGGCCGTCGGGGTCGACGCCGTCCACGGCGCGCTGGACCTCCCGCGCCAGGTGGCCGGCGTAGCGCTGCTGGAGCTGCGGGATGCGCCAGTCGTCGCCGGTCACGAGCTGGCGGCACCGGTAGGTCTCGCAGTGGCAGCGCACGAGCAGGTCGGGGTCGGTGCTTCCCGTCGCGTAGTCGACCGTCAGCTCCTCCCCCGCGCCGATGTCGCGGAACGCGACGACCCCCGTGTCGTCAGGCGCCCACGCGAGCGAGGGGTCGCACGAGTGGTTGAGGGTGCCCGGGTCGACGTCCACGGTGGCCCCACGCCGGATGGCGGCGTCCGTGAACACCCCGTTCCCGGCGATCGCTGAGGCACGTCGCTCGGTGGCCATGGCGGCAGGCTACGCGCGCCGCGGTGCGGCGGACCCCCAGAGCCCGGTACGCAGCGCGAGCTGGTGCAGGGGCAGGCCGCGGCTGGCCAGCCACGTGGGCGACACCTCCGCCATGGACCCGGCGAGCCGCTCGGCGCGGTCCTCCCGCCCGATGCCCACGTGGCGGACCTCGAGCACGACGCCGGAACGGACCGTGGTCGCCACCATCGAGAAGCTCGAGCTGCCCTCCGGCTGCCGGCGGACCGACGGCACCGGCGAGTCCGGCTTCGACGGGTCGTTGGTGAGCGACACGTCGACGTACCCGCCGCGGACACCGTCGCACCACCACGAGTAGCGCAGGACGCCCGGCCCGGTGCTGGTGACGTAGCGCGGCTCGCAGCTCGGGTCGTCGCCCGTCGGCACCCAGACCGTGACCCCAGCCGTTCGCACGTCCCGGAGGACGTGCTCCACCTCCACCCGCTCCCCCAGCCACACATCGAGCGAGAGCATGGCCGCGAGGACGCCGATCGCGGTGACGGCCGGGAGCGCCCTGCGCCCGGAGACGAGCGACCACCGTCCGGCCAGCGCGGCGAGGAGCGGCACGAGGAGCCCGATGACCCAGATGAGCCCCGTCGTCTCGAACGTGGAGACCACCAGGACGACGAGCGCCACGGCGACGACGAAGACCGGGCCGGACCGGCGCTGCCCGCGCCAGAGCGCCGTCCCCACCCACGCCGTGGCAACCAGCACCGAGGCGCCGAAGACGAGCAGACCCACGACAAAGGCCGCCAGCGGGTCCGCCCCCGCAGCCAGGCCCAGTGGGAAGACAGCCATGGCGGCGCCGGCACCGACGACCAGCGACAGCACGATCCGCGTGTAGCTGCGCTGCAACGTCTCCGCCAGGGTCGAGGGCGGGACCGGCGCGTCGTGCGGAGCAGCAGCCGGCGCTCCCCCCTCGGACGGCCCTGACGACATGGCGGTCACCCTAGGACGGCGCGCCCCGGTTCGGGGTCGAAACCGGCGTGGACCGCATACCGTCGGCGCATGGCCACCCCGCTCGTCTCCCGCATGCACGGCTTCGGCACCACGATCTTCGCCGAGATGACCGGACTCGCCACCCAGCACGGCGCGGTCAACCTCGGGCAGGGCTTCCCCGACACCGACGGTCCGCAGGAGATGCTCGACGCCGCCAAGGCGGCGATCGACGGCGGTCGCAACCAGTACCCACCGGGCCCCGGGGTGCCCGAGCTGCTCGAGGCGGTGGCCGCCCACCAGTCCCGGTTCTACGGCATCGACCTCGACCCCCGCTCGGAGGTCCTGGTCACCGTGGGCGCGACCGAGGCGATCGCCGCGACCATCCTCGCTCTGTGCGAGGTCGGCGACGAGGTGGTCACCTTCGAGCCCTACTACGACTCGTACGCCGCCTCGATCGCCCTCGCCGGCGCGGTGCGGCGCACGTCGGTGCTGAGGTTCCCCGACTTCGCCGTCGACGAGGCGTCGCTGCGTGCTGCGTTCTCGCCGCGGACCCGGCTGGTGCTGCTCAACACCCCGCACAACCCGACGGGCAAGGTCTTCACACGCGCGGAGCTCGAGCTGATCTGCTCCCTCGCCAAGGAGTTCGACGCGTGGGTCGTCACCGACGAGGTCTACGAGCACCTGGTCTTCGGGGACGCGGTGCACGTCCCGGTCGCGACCCTGCCGGCGATGCGTGAGCGGACGCTGACGATCTCCTCGGCCGGCAAGACGTTCTCCGCCACGGGCTGGAAGGTCGGCTGGGTGGCCGGACCCGCGGAGGCCGTTGCGGCCGTGCGCACCGTCAAGCAGTTCCTCACCTTCGTCGGCTCGGGCCCGTTCCAGCCGGCCGTGGCGGTGGCGCTCGGGCTCGGCGACGACGTGTATGCCGGTCTTGCCTCGTCGCTGCAGGCCAAGCGCGACCTGCTCGTGTCGGGGCTGCGCGGTGCCGGGCTGAAGGTGTCGGTGCCGGACGGCACCTACTTCGTGATCGCCGATGCCGCCGCCCTCGGGGCCACCGACGCCCTGGAGTTCTGCCGTGAGCTGCCCCTCCGCGCCGGGGTGGTCGGCGTGCCGGTGTCGGTGTTCCACGACGACGTCGAGGCGGCCAGGACGCTCGTGCGGTTCGCGTTCTGCAAGCGCGACGAGGTGCTGCACGAGGCGGTCGAGCGGCTGGCCGCCCTGCGGCCGTAGGCGGCTGCGTTCTTCCGCTCCCTGGTGGGAGCGCCTCCACAGGAGGCGTCCCGGCGGTGGTGCGTCCACAGCCCGGCTGCGCAGTGCTGGCCGGGTGTCCCGCCGCCGGGCACGGTCGACAGGTGAGATCACTCCTCGTGTCGACGCTGCTCGTTGCCTCCGCGGCCGCCCTCGCCGGCGCGTCGGTGTCGGCGCCCACGGCACCAGCACCCCCTGCCACCTGGATGCCGGCGCCCCCGTCCATCAGGACGGCGTCGTCCCGTGGTGTCGCGCTCGCCCGGGTCCTGACGGCCGGAGCCGTGCCGCCGCGAACGAGCCCCGCGACATCGACGCCTGCGCGGGCGTCGGCACCGTCGAGGCAGGTTCCCGTGGCCGTCCCCTCTCCCGGTGCCGGCGGCACGGTGCTGCGCGGCCGGTGGTCGTGGCCGCTGACGCCGCGCCCGGAGGTCGTGCGGCCGTTCGTGCGCCCCGCCAGCCGCTACGGCGTCGGCCACCGCGGGGTCGACCTCGCCGGGCAGTCAGGTCAGCCGGTGCTCGCGGTGGACGACGGCGTGGTCAGCCACGTCGGGGTCATCGCCGGGCGGGGCACCGTGACCGTGGTCCACACCTCGGGTCTGCGGTCGACGTACGAGCCTGTGGACGCCGGGGTGCAACGCGGGGACCTCGTCGTCAGGGGCAGTCCCCTGGGGTCGCTCTCCGAGGCGGGTTCGCACTGCGGGGCGCTGGCCTGCCTGCACCTCGGCGCGATCCGCGACGCCGACTACCTCGACCCGCTCACGCTCCTCGGCGGCGCGAGGGTGCGACTGCTGCCACTGCGCTGACGGGCTCGGGTGGGGCGGCTCCGGTGGGGTCAGGCTCCGCCGGAGTCAGGCTCCGCCGGAGTCAGGCTCCGCTGGGGAAGGGCCAGGGGCTGCAGCCGCCGAGGCTCAGGGTCTGCTGCACCATGACGGGTGCGCGCTTGCCCTTCTGCGGGCACTGGCGGTGCTGGTGGCCCAGGCCGTGGCCGACCTCGTGGTTGACCTGGTACATCCGGTAGCGCGCGACGTCGGTGCCGTAGCTGTCGTCGCCGAGCATCCAGCGGCGCAGGTTGAGGACGGAGCGTTCGCCGTTCCAGCAGGACACCTGCGAGAGGGTCTGCATGGGCGCGCACAACTTGTCCGTGA
Source organism: Pedococcus sp. 2YAF34 (assembly GCF_052114585.1). NCBI lineage: Bacteria > Bacillati > Actinomycetota > Actinomycetes > Micrococcales > Intrasporangiaceae > Pedococcus > Pedococcus sp. 2YAF34. The sequence continues at coordinate 34,893 of NZ_JBFRFA010000013.1, read as the reverse complement.
GGCTGGGGCTGGCGAGGGTGACCCGGATGTCGACCGGGGCGCCCTTGGCGGCCTCGGCCGGGCTCACGTTGACGAAGTGGATGCCGTCGACGCCCTGCCAGCCGCGGGAGTCCAGGAGCACGGCTTGCACCGTGCCGGCGACCTGGGTGGTGTCGACACCGAGGCCCCCCTCGACCTCGACGGTGTAGCGGACGGCCCGACCCGAGGTGGCCTCCTTGGCATCGGGCACCGGGACGACCGAGATCTTGCCGTTGCCGTGCTCGGGTACCGAGGCCTCGTCGACCGCAGGCGTCTCCGTGGCGGACGAGCCGTCCTCCGGGTTGGGCGTGGCCGTCGTCCGGGAAGCGGTGGGCGCCGTGGTCGTCGTGGAGCCGCCCGCCGGCACGGCCTTGACCGGCGCGGGGGTGTCGTCCTGCAGGAGGTGGCGGACCCCGAGCGCAGCGAGCAGGACGAGGGCCAGCGTCACCGCGAGGGTGCGCCGCAGGCGCACCTGCCGGCTCGTGCGGGGGTGTGCGAACCGCTTGGCGGTCGTGCGCGGGGCGCTCACGTGCTGGCTCCGAACCTCTCGTGTGGTGCCGCTGCGGTGCGGGACGGGTCCTCGCGGGTGCCCCATTCTCCACCAGGCCGGCCCATCACGGTGAGCGGCACGCCGTCAGGCGCGCGGGTGGGCCTGACGGTAGGACTGCTTGAGGCGGTCGACGGACACGTGGGTGTAGATCTGCGTCGTCGCCAGCGAGGCGTGGCCGAGCAGCTCCTGGACGAGGCGGAGGTCGGCACCCCCTTCGAGCAGGTGCGTCGCGGCGCTGTGGCGCAAGCCGTGCGGCCCGATGTCTGGGGCGTCGGGCACGTGGCTGAGCAGGTCGTGCAGGGCCGACCGGATCTGGCGCGGGTCGGCTCGGCGTCCCCGGCGCCCCAGCAGCAGGGCCGGACCGCTGGCGGGACCTGCGACCTGGGGCCGTCCGAGCTCCACCCAGGCGATGACGGCCTCACGCGCAGGTGTTCCGAAGGGCACGGTGCGCTCCTTGCTGCCCTTGCCCATGACCCGGACGACGCACCGGTCGAGGTCGACGTCGTCGATGTCGAGCGCTGCGAGCTCACCGACGCGGATGCCGCTGGCGTAGAGCAGCTCCAGCGCCGCCCGGTCGCGCAGGTGGATCGGGTCCTGGTCGTCGCTGGCGACCGCAGCGACGTCGAGCAGGGCCGTGGCATCGGCCTGGCGCAGCACCTCGGGCAGGTGACGGCCGCGCTTCGGCGCCACGAGCCGCAGGGAGGGGTCGCTGTCGAGGCGCCCGGTCTGCGTGGCCCAGCCCAGGAACGTGCGTACCGCGGCCGACCTCCTGGCGATCGTGGACCGCGCAGCACCGGACTGGGCCTGCTGCGCGAGCCAGGCCCTCAGGTCCTGGAGCCGGACGTCGCGGAGCCCGCCGACCCCGGTCTCGTCCAGGAACGACACGAGGCTCCGCACGTCGCCGAGGTAGGCGCGGGTCGTGTGCTCCGACCGACCGCGCTCACTGCGCAGGTGTCGCTCGAAGGCAGCCAGGACCTCGCCCCAGCCCTTCTCCCTCGTCTCCACACGGGTCACCGTCGCCCACCGGCCGCCCCGGGCACAAGCCGCCACCCCGCGGACCCCGACCCTGGCGTCTATGTCGGCGATGGCCTGCGCGCTCGGCGGTAGCCGTCCTGGTCGCGAGCCGCGAGGTCGTTGGCGACGAGGATGCCCAGCGCGCTGACGGCCTCCGCGGTGCTGGTGCCGCACTGCCGAGCGACGTCTTCCGCCGTGGTGGAGGCGTGGACCCGCAGGAAACCCAGGACTGCCCGGTGCACGGGCTCGAGGTCGTCCTCCGGTGTGTACGGGCCTTCCTTGTGCGGCGCCAGCTCGCCGATGGGCCCGACCTCCTGTGCGACCTCCGCCGCGTCGGTGACCAGGATGGCGCCGTCACGGATGAGCACGTGGCAGCCTGCCGACGCGGCCGAGCTCACCGGTCCGGGCACGGCGCAGACCACGCGGTGGTGGTCGCGCGCCGTCGTGGCCGTGTTGCGCGAGCCCGACCGCAGGCCGGCCTCGACGACCACGGTCCCCTGGGTCATCGTCGCGATGAGCCGGTTGCGGCTGAGGAAGCGCCACCGGGTGGGCGACGAGCCGGGCGGGACCTCGCTCACCACGGCGCCCACCGCGGTGATGCGGCCAAGCAACCCCGCGTGTCCCGCGGGGTAAGGACGGTCCAGGCCACCGGCGACCACGGCCACGGTGGCGCCGTAGACCGCGAGGGCGCCCTCGTGCGCAGCCCCGTCGATGCCGTACGCCGCGCCGGAGACGACGGTGAACCGGCGTTCGGCGAGGCCGGCAGCGAGCTCCCGCGCCTGGTGGACGCCGTAGCCGGTCGCGGCCCTCGCCCCCACCACCGCCACGCTGCGCGCGCAGGCCTCCCTCAGCTCGAGCGGGCCCTTCACCCAGAGGCAGAAAGGTGGCGCGGCCAGGCCGTCGAGCCCGGCAGGCCACTCCTCGTCACCCGGGACGACCAAGCGGGCCCCGAGCGCCCGGGCGATCTCGAGGTCGCGCACCACGTCGAGGGTCTCCAGCCGTGGCAGCAGCCGCTGCGCCAGGGCGCTGGCGGGGTCGAGCCCGTGCAGCGCCTGTTCGGCACCGACCGCGCCGACGAGCCTGGCCGCGGCGGGGTCACCGGGCTCGACCAGCCGCGCCCAGGCCACCCGTGCGGCGCGGTCACCCTCGGGCACCCGCAGCCGTGGTAGGGCGGTCATGCGGCCACCGGGCCCTGGTTGCGCAGGGTCAGGGCCGTGCCGAGGTCGTCGCGGGACGGCCCGGTCCTGCCGGAGAGGTCGGCCACGGTCCAGCCCAGGCGCAGCACGCGGTCGTAGCCGCGCAGCGTCAGCTGGCCGCGGTCGAGGGCCCGGTCGATGTCGGTCGTCACCGCCCTCCCGAGCCGACGCGTTCCCCTGCGCAGGAAGGCACCCGGCACGTGGCTGTTGAGCTGCCACGGCAACCCGCTCCACCGCTCGGCCTGGACCGCCCGCGCCTCGCCGACGCGGGCAGCCACGCACTCGCTGGACTCCCCGAGCTCACCGCCCAGCGACGACAGGCTCACCGCCGGGACGTGGACCTGCAGGTCGACCCGGTCCAGCAGCGGACCCGACAGGCGCCCGACGTAGTTGCGCTTGGCCATCGGGCTGCACGCGCAGCCGACCCCCTTGCCGAACCCGAGCCCGCAGGGACACGGGTTGGCGGCCATCACGAGCTGGAAACGGGCCGGGAACCGCACGGCGGTCCGCGCCCTGGCCACGACCACCTCGCCGGACTCCAGCGGCTGCCGCAGCGCCTGCAGGGCGCCGGTCTTGAACTCGGGCGCCTCGTCGAGGAACAGCACGCCGTGGTGCGCCTGCGAGATCGCCCCCGGTCGGACCGCGCTGCTGCCGCCGCCGATGATCGCCGCCTGGGTCGCGCTGTGGTGCGGCGCGACGAACGGTGGAACCCCCTCGACGTCGAGCTCGGCAGCGGTCACGCCCAGCAGGGACTTCACCGCCAGGACGTCGATGGACTGCTCGCGGGTCAGGCGGGGCAGCACGGAGACGAGCCGCTCGGCCAGCATCGTCTTCCCCGAGCCTGGTGGGCCTAGCAGGAAGAGGTGGTGGCCACCGGCGGCGGCCAGCTCGAGGGCGGTCCGGGCCTCGGGTTGCCCCACCACGTCGGCGAGGTCGTGGGTGGGGCTGGACGGGGCCGTCGGACGCGTCGCCGACTCCGGCACCCCGAGGTCGAGGCGGTCGCCACCGAGGCGGTAGGCGGCGACGAGGTCGTTGAGGTGGCGCACGGCGTGGACCCGGATCCCCGGGACCAGGGCGGCCTCGGCGGCGTTGTCCTCGGGCACGACCACGTCGGTGCAGCCGGCCCGGGCGGCGCACAGGACCGCGGGCAGGACGCCGCGCACGCGCCGTACCTCGCCGTTGAGCCCGAGCTCGCCGAGGTGGACGGTGTCGGCCACCCGCCCTGCGGGCACGAGGTCGATGGCGGCCAGGACGGCCACCGCGATCGGCAGGTCGAACCCGCTGCCGTTCTTGGGGATCGAGGCCGGCGAGAGGTTGACGGTGAGCCGGTCCTGGGCCAGCGAGCGCCCGATGCTGGCCGTGGCCGCCTTCACCCGGTTGGGCGACTGGGCGCAGGCCGTGTCGGGCAGCCCGCCGAGCATGAACGCGGGCAGCCCACCGGAGAGGTGGGCCTCCACCTCCACGACGGCGCCGTCGAGGCCCTCCAGGGTCACCGACCGCGTGCGACCGAAGCTCATGCGCCGACCCCCACCAGGTGGCTGAGGCGGGCCGGGCCCCGGTGCGGCCTCAGGATCCCGATGACGTCGATCCGCACCCGCGGGGCCCGGTCGTCGTGGGCCTGCAGCCACGCGGCTGCCAACGTGCGCAGCCGCACCGCCTTGCGCCCGTCGACCGCCTCGACGGCCGAGCCGAAGCGGGAGGTGCGCCGCGTCTTGACCTCGCAGAACACCAGGCAGTCGCCGTCGCGGGCGACGAGGTCGATCTCGCCGCGGGCGCAGCGCCAGTTGCGGTCGACGACCACCATCCCCTGGTCCTGCAGGTAGCGCGCGGCGAGCTGCTCGCCGTACGCGCCGAGCTCTCGCCGTCGGTCCGGAGCCGGTCGCCCAGTCGCTGGTTGCATGCCCCCAGACAAGCGGGGACGAGCCGCTCGGGACCACCACCGGGCCTGGGCCTGTGGACGGTCCCGCCCGCGCGCCCGGCCTGTGGACTGCGGGCGGGGGGCGGTGTCCTAGAAGCCGGAGTCCTTCGGCAGCTCGAGCTCGGACTTCGCGAGCTCCTCGACGTTGACGTCCTTGAACGTCACCACGCGCACCTGCTTGGCGAACCGGGCCGGGCGGTAGATGTCCCAGACCCAGGCGTCCTGCATGGTGACGTCGAAGTAGACCTCTCCCCCGTCGCTGCGCACCTTCACGTCGACGGAGTTGCACAGGTAGAAACGGCGCTCGGTCTCGACCACGTGGGAGAACAGCCCGACCACGTCGCGGTACTCGCGGTAGAGCGCGAGCTCCATCTCGCTCTCGTACTTCTCGAGGTCCTCGGAACTCATGGCCTGCTCATCTCCGGTTCGTTCGCGGCGGTCGTGGGCTGGTCGACACCGTCCCCGACCTCGTGGGCCTTCTCGTCGACCCTCTCATCCTGCCCCGGGAGCCCGGGCAGCCGCCACGACCGGCGGTGCAGCTCCGTGGCGCCGTGCAGCTCGAGGGCCGTCATGTGCTCAGGTGCTGCGTACCCCTTGTTGACCTCCCAGCCGTAGACCGGGTGCTGCGGCGCGTATGCCGTCATCATGGCGTCGCGCTCGACCTTGGCCAGCACCGAGGCAGCCGCGACGGAGGAGCACTTGAGGTCGGCCTTGGTCATCGTCGTCACCGGCGGCGTGGCCGGCGGCTCCTCCCCCGTGAACGCGAACAGCCCCACCTCGTCGGGCGCGGTCAGCCAGTCGTGGTTGCCGTCGAGGATCACCAGGTCGGGAACGACCCCCATGGCGGCCAGCGCCCGGCACCCGGCCAGCCGCAGCGCAGCGATGATGCCGATCTCGTCGATCTCCGCCGGTGAGGCGTGGCCGACGGCGTGGGCCAGGCACCAGCGCTGGATCTTCGGCACCATGGCGACCCGGGCAGCGGGGGTCAGCAGCTTGGAGTCCTTGACGCCGGTCGGGGCGCTGCGGCAGGTCTCGTCGATCATCACGACCCCGACGCTGACGGGACCGGCGAGGGCGCCGCGGCCCACCTCGTCCATCCCGGCGAGCACGCGGTGCCCGTCGCGCTGCAGGGCGCGCTCGACCCGGAGGCTCGGCTTGCGCGAGCCGGTGCGGGCGGCCGTGGTGGCGGTGGTGGCCACTGCTCAGCCCCCGCCGTCCGTCGTCCCGCTGCCGGTCGCGGAGTTCCCGTCGGTGCCGGACTCGGTGCCGGACTCGCTGCCGGTGTCGTTGCCGGGCACCTCGGTGCCACCGCTGCCGGGGACGCCGGGGCCGGACGGCGCCTGCTGCCCGACGGCAGGGCTGTCGGAGCTCGGTGCGGGGACCTTGGCGAAGACCTCGCGCGGGTTGGACAGCCACGTCATGTGGTCCAGCGGCCAGACGAGGGCGACGGCGCGACCGACGATGAGCCGCTCGTCCACAGAGCCCTGGCTGCCGTTGTCCTCGGGGCCGTCGTGGGCTCGGGAGTCGGCGGAGTTGGAGCGGTGGTCGCCCATCACCCAGACGCGCCCGCGGGGCACGGTGATGTCGAAGTCCTGCTCGCTCGCCGCGTCGCCGGGCTTGAGGTAGGGCTCCTTGATGGCGGTGCCGTTGATGGTGATCCGACCACCCTCGTCGCAGCAGACGACGTGGTCGCCGGGCAGGCCGATGACGCGCTTGATGAGGTGGTTCTCGGAGTTGTCCGGCAGCAGGCCGACGAACGTCATGGTCTCGCGGATGGCGGTGACGACCTTGCCGTGCGGCACGGCCGGCGTCTCCTCGAGCCAGTTGCCGGGGTCGGCGAACACGACGATGTCGCCGCGCTTGAGGTCGACCGGCCCGGGCGTGAGCTTGCTGACGATGACCCGGTCGTTGAGGACGAGGGTGTCCTCCATCGACCCGGAGGGGATGTAGAAGGCCTGCAGCAGCCAGGTCTTGACGATGAACGAGAGCACCAGCGCCATGCCCACGACGATGGCGAACTCCTTGACGGCCGCCCCGACCACCGCCAGCGGGCTCGCGTCCTGCGGTGCGTCGTCGGCACCGTCCTGGTCGGACCCCGTACGCGGTCGGGTGGCGTCGTCATCGCCGGACCCCACGCCCACGGTCGAGGCCGCGCCTGCGGCCGCGCCGGCGCCCAGGGTCGGGGGCACCCCGGTGTCGTGGCGCTCGTCCGCGGCGTCCTGCGTGGTGACGGCGTCGTGGGTGTGGTCGGCCGCGTGGGTGTCGTCGGCGCGACCCGTACGGTGCGCGGGCACCTGGTCCTCCTGCGGGTCGTGGTCGGCGGTGGGGACCTCGAGCTCCGGCTCGAGCCAGGCGGGGTCGCGCGCGTCGGAGGGCGCGGAACCAGGGGCAGCGGCAGGGTCGGCGTCGGCGCCTTCGTCCGCAGCCAGGTCGTGGCGCAGCCACGGGCTCCCGGGAACCTCCTGCGCACCGTTGCCCTGCGCCCCGTTGCCCTGGGGGTCGGCCGGGGCGGACGCCTGCTCGCGGTCGAAGCCGAGCCAGCCGCGGTCCTCCCCGCCGGGAGCGCGGGTCACCGCTGCCCCGCCCGGGGGATGTCGGCGAGCGCGGCGGGGCTCGGGAAGCCACCCAACCGACCCAGGGGCCAGAACGTCACGCCGGCTCGGCCCACGACGTCCTTCTCGCGGACCATGCCGCCGCCGGGGTCGCCGAGGTGGGCCCGGGAGTCGGCGCTGTCGCTGCGGTGGTCGCCCATGACCCAGAGCCGCCCGGCCGGGACGGTCACGTCGAAGGTGAGGTCGCTGGGCTTGTCGCCGGGGTGCAGGTAGTCCTCCTGGACGGCCTTGCCGTTGACCGTGAGGCGACCGTCGGTGTCGCAGCAGACGACGTGGTCACCGGGGAGGCCGACCACGCGCTTGACGAAGTCCTGCTCCCCGAGGTCGATGCCCACGGCCGACGCGGCGCCCGCGAGGGTGCGCCCGATGAGGCCGTCGGCCTGGTGCGGGCTGCGGTCGGCGGCCGCGAAGGTGGTCGTCCCGTCGAACACGACCACGTCGCCCCGGGACAGGTCGCCGCCGGAGACCAGCTTGTTGACCAGGATGCGGTCGCCGGGCTCGATCGTGGGCTCCATCGACCCGGACGGCACGTAGAACGACTGCACGAGGAAACCCCGGACCAGGAGCATGACCACCACGGCGATGACGGCGAGCACGAGCCACGAGGGGCCCTGCCGCCGGTCGTCGGCGCTCGCGTCGACCGCCCGCTGCGAGGCGGGGTCGACGGGCACGGACACCGCCGCCGCGTCAGCGCGAGCTGACGCGGCGGCCGGGTCCTGCTGGGGTGTTCCGGGTCCGGGGTTCATCGCTTCCGGAGCCTAGCCCTCGAGTCTGGGTCGGACGTGCCGGGGCACCCGAGGGCCGAGATGACGTCGCCCTACTTGGCGGGGGTCGTCTCGCGCTTCTCCTTGATCTTGGCGGCCTTGCCGCGCAGGTCGCGCAGGTAGTAGAGCTTGGCGCGACGGACGTCACCGCGGGTGACGACCTCGATCTTCTCGATGATCGGGGTGTGCAGCGGGAACGTGCGCTCCACGCCGACACCGAAGGAGACCTTGCGGACGGTGAAGGTCTCGCCGACCCCACCACCGTGGCGGCGGATCACGACGCCCTTGAAGACCTGGACGCGGGAGCGGGTGCCCTCGACGACCTTGACGTGGACGTTGATGGTGTCACCGGCGCGGAAGGCGGGGACGTCGTCGCGCAGGGACGCCTTGTCGATCTCGTCGAAACGCTGCATGGCGGATTCGCTTTCTTCTCGGCGCCACAGGTCGCCCAGGGTGTAGTCGTGCGTGGTGTGGTGGTGCGTGCTGCCTGCGCCGCGTGCGTGGCTGGTGGGCCCGGCACCCGGAGAACCGGGGCCGTTGCACTCCCCCTGTGGCAGGGGCGTGTGTCGAGCAGACGCAAGGAGTCATTCTGCCACGACGGGGGCCCCGCCCCGAAATCGCGCCCCACTAGCGTGGGCGCGTGACCATCAACCCGGGCTGGCCCGTCGGAGTGGCCCTCGTCGTGCTCCTCGCCGTAGCCCTGGCCGCGCACCGGGTCAGCGGCTACGGCCTCGAGCGGCCCTCCCTCGTCGCGGCGGTCCGGGCCGTCGCCCAGCTCGGTGTCGCCGCCATGCTCATCACGGCCGTGATCGAGAACCTCTGGCTCTCGGTGCTGCTCGTCCTGGCCATGTTCTCGATGGGGGTGGCCACCACGACCCGCCGCGTCGAGGCCCCTGCGGCGTGGGCGCCGGCGGCCGCGTCCATGGCGGCCGGGATCCTGCCGGTGCTCGTGGTGGTGCTGGGCACCGGCACCATCCCGTTGAAGGGCATCGCGCTCATCCCCGTCGCCGGGATCATCGTCGGCAACGCGATGACCGCCCACACGCTCGTGGGCAGGCGTGCCTTCGCGGCACTGCGGGAGGAGCACGCGCAGTACGAGGCGCTGCTGTCCCTGGGCCTGCTGCCCGACCAGGCGATCACCGAGATCATCCACCGCCGCGCCCCCGAGGCCCTGCTGCCCGGGCTCGACCAGGTGAAGACCACCGGTGTCGTGACGCTTCCGGGCGCGTTCATCGGCGTCATGCTCGGTGGCGGCTCGCCCGTGCAGGCGGCGACCGCGCAGGTGCTGGTGCTGTTCGGGATCATGGCCGCGCAGACCGTGACCGTCGGTGTGGCGGAGCGGCTGATCGCCGCCCGCCGCCTGGTCACCCCGGACCTGCGGACCGCGCTGGTCGACTGAGGACGTCGTTCAGGACGAGGTGGCGCGCCGCCGCTTGGTGAGGTCGACGGTGCCGGGGTGCGAGCCCTCGCCGGGCACGGCGCGGTACCCGGCCCTGCGGTAGGTGCGCTGGTTGCGCTCGCTCCCCCGCCCGGTGTTGATCCAGTACGTGGTGACGTCCGCGGGTGCGGCGGCCTCGGCGTGGGCGAGCAGGGCGCGGCCCAGGCCGCGACCCTGGAGGTCGGGGGCGACCATGAGGCGACCCACCTGCCACGTGGCGGGGTCCTCCGGGTCCCGGCGGCCGCGCACCGAGCCCACGAGCCGTCCGCCCGCGCGCACGGTCCACGTCTGCCACTGCCCGAGTCCCTCGACCACGTCGTCCAGCGACTCCACCAGCGGCGGGATGTCGAACGAGGCGTTGTCGCGTCCCTCGGTGACCCAGCAGGCCCGCGCGAGGGTGAGCAGCTCGGGTGCGTCGGCCGCCGTGGCGGTGGCCACGTCGAAGCCGGTCAGGACCTCCTCGCCGCTCCTGCCCGCCGCCGCCTGGGACGCGTGCAGCAGGTCGGGGCGCCGAGCGGCGGTCCGCTCGAGCCGCTGCTGGTGCCGCCACCGCGCGATGGCGCCGTGGTCGCCGGACAGGAGCACCGGGGGGACGCCGCGGGTGACGCCGGGGGCGGACTCCCACGACGCGGGCTTGGTGTAGACGGGGTACTCGAGCAGCCCGTCCTCGTGCGACTCCTCGACGAGGGACTCGGCGTTGCCGATGACGCCGGGCAGCAACCGGGCGACGGCCTCGACGATCGCCAGGACCGCCACCTCTCCCCCGTTGAGGACGTAGTCGCCGAGCGACACCACCGAGACCTCGAGGCCGAGGTCCTGCGCGGCGTACTCGTAGACCCGCTCGTCGATGCCCTCGTAACGGCCGCACGCGAAGGCGATCCACGACTCCGCCGCGAGCTCACGCGCCATCGCCTGGGTGAACGGCGCGCCGCCCGGCCCCGGGACGACGAGCCTGGGCCGTGCCCCCTCGACGCCGGAGCCGGCGACCGCCGCGAGCGCCTCGGCCCACGGCTGCGGCTTCATGACCATGCCCGCGCCACCGCCGTACGGGGTGTCGTCCACGCTCCGGTGCCGGTCGTGGGCGAAGTCGCGCAGGTCGTGCACGCGCACGTCGAGCAGCCCGTCGCGCCGGGCCTTGCCGATGAGCGACAGGTCGAGCGGCGCGAGGTAGTCGGGGAAGATCGAGACGACGTCGAGGCGCATGGTCAGGGGGTCACTCGCCGGCGAGCTCGAGCAGGCCCGGTGGCGGGTCGATCACGACGCGGCCGGCCTCGAGGTCGACCTCCGGGACGATCGCCTCGACGAACGGGACGAGCGCGCGCCCACCGGTCGCGAGCGTGACAACCAGCAGGTCCTGGGCAGGGCCGGTCTCGAGGCCGGCCACCTCACCCACGACGGCACCGGTGGTGTCGACCACGGCCAGCCCGACCAGCTCGTCCTCGTACCAGCCGTCCTCGTCGTCGTCAGCGTCGTCGATGACGTCACCGAGGGTCACGAACAGCCGCGTGCCACGCAGGCCCTCCGCCCCGGTGCGGTCCGGGACCTCCTCGAAGCCGAGCAGCCAGATCTCCCGGTGCAGGCGAGCGGTCGCCAGGGTCAGCGCACGCGGCACCCCGGACCCGGCCGGCGCCTCGGTCGTGAAGACCACGCCGGGGACGAAGCGGCGCTCGGGGTCGTCGGTGTGGGTCTGCACGGTGACCTCACCGCGCAGGCCGTGCGGCTTGCCGATGCGGGCGACGAGCAGCTGGTCGGTGGCAGGCATGGCCACGATCCTCTCAGGGTGGGTGGGGGCATGCCGAGGGCCGCCGGGACGGTGGTCCCAGCGGCCCTCGGTACGACCGGTTGTCAGGTGGCGCCGGTCAGCGGACCTTGTCGGTGTCGACGATGTCGACCCGGACGGTGTGGCCACCGGCCAGCGCGCCCATGACGGTGCGCAGGGCGCTGGCGGTGCGGCCGGAGCGGCCGATCACGCGCCCGAGGTCGTCGGGGTGGACCCGGACCTCGAGCACCTCACCGCGGCGGAGCTCCTTGCGTCGAACGGCAACCTCGTCCTTGTGGTCGACGATGCCCTTGACGAGGTGCTCGAGCGCCTCCTCCAGCACGGTCAGGCCTGGTCCGCGGCCTCGGCGGCCGGGGCCTCCGTGGTCGCAGCCTCGTCAGCCTTGGCCTCCTCGGCCTTCGGCTCCTCGGCGGGGGTCTCCTCGGCCTTCTTGGCAGCCTTCTTCTTCGGCGTGGTGGCCGAGTCGGTGCCGGCGTCGGACTTGCCGGCGGCGGCGATGGCAGCCTCGTAGAGGTCCTTCTTGGACGTCTTCGGGGCCTTCACCTTCAGGGTGCCCTCGGCGCCGGGCTCGCCCTTGTACTTCTGCCAGTCACCGGTGACCTTGAGCAGCGCGGCGACGGCCTCGGTGGGCTGCGCGCCCTGGCCCAGCCAGTACTGCGCGCGGTCGGAGTCGATGTCGATGAGCGAGGGCTCCTCGGTGGGGTGGTACTTGCCGATCTCCTCGATGGCCCGGCCATCGCGCTTGGCGCGCGAGTCCATGACGACGACGCGGTAGAACGGTGCACGGATCTTGCCCATGCGCTTCAGACGGATCTTGACGGCCACGGTGGTGGTGTCTCCTTGTTCGTGTTGTGGGCACGGCGAGACCGCGCACGGTTCGCGCGGGGTGCCGGAACCCGGTGTAGGCGTTCCAGAGCCAGGAGGCCCGGTGCGGGCGGGGAGACGTGCTCCGCGCCGTACGAGGGGCCCGTGCCTGGACGGGTACAGCCGCCCATTCTGCCAGATGGCCGGGGGTGCCCCCGACCACGCGAAGACCCTGCTCCCGGCTGGGCCCGCTCACCAGGGGCTGGGGGCGTAGTCCTTCACGAAGCAGCCGTACACGTCCTCGCCGGCCTCGCCACGCACGATCGGGTCGTAGACGCGCGCGGCGCCGTCGACGAGGTCGAGCGGGGCGTGCCAGCCCTCGGCGGCGATCCGCAGCTTCTCGTGGTGGGGGCGCTCGTCGGTGATCCAGCCGGTGTCGACGGCGGTCATGAGGATGCGGTCGGTCTCGAACATCTCCCCTGCACTGGTGCGCGTGAGCATGTTGAGGGCGGCCTTGGCCATGTTGGTGTGCGGGTGGCCGGCGCCCTTGTAGCGGCGCGAGAACTGGCCCTCCATCGCAGAGACGTTGACGACGTAGGCGCGCCGCGCCCCCGCGGCGACCGCGGCCCGCATCGCCGGCCGCAGCCGGGACACGAGGATGAACGGTGCCGTGGCGTTGCAGAGCTGCACCTCGAGCAGCTCGAGCGGGTCGACCTCCTCGACCTTCTGGGTCCAGGAGTTGTTGACCTGGGTGTCGGGCAGGAGGCCGCCCGCGTCGAGCGCCGTGCCGGCGAGGTGGGCGTCGAGGCTGGCGTGGCCGGCGGAGAGCGCCATCGCCGTCATCGAGGCAGCGGTGCGCTCGGCCAGCACCTGCTCGGCGTGCTCGGCCGACTCGCCCTCGTGGTGGGCCACCTGGTGCTCGCGCAGGGTGCCGATGAGGTTGGCCGGGTGCGCCTCGCTGATCCGGTCGAAGGTCACGAGCTCGGGCAGGTCGATGCCCTGCGGGAGCGGGGCGTTCTCGCCGTCGACGAGGTGGCCGTAGGACCCGGGCGATCGCCGCACCGTCTGCGCCGCGTTGTTGATGAGGATGTCGAGCGGACCGGCTGCGGCGACCTCGTCGGCGAGCGCGACGACCTGGGTGGGGTCGCGCAGGTCGATGCCGACGACCTTGAGCCGGTGGATCCAGTCGGCCGAGTCCTCCTGTGCCGCAAAGCGTCTCGCGGCGTCGCGCGGGAAACGTGTGGTGATGGTGAGGTGCGCGCCGTCGCGCAGGAGGCGCAGGGCGATGTACATCCCGATCTTGGCGCGGCCACCGGTGAGCAGGGCGCGACGACCGGTGAGGTCGGTGCGCTGGTCGCGCTTGGCGTGGCTCAGCTCGGCGCAGTCGGGGCACAGCCAGTGGTAGAACGCGTCGACGAGGGTGTACTCGGCCTTGCAGATGTAGCAGCCGCGCGGCTTGATGAGCTCTCCCGCGTGCGCGCCTCGGACGCTGGACACCAGAGGGATGCCCTTGGTCTCGTCGTCGATGCGCATGGGCGAGCCCGTCGCGGTGAGGGCGATGACCGCCTCGTCGTGCTCGACCTGGGGCTGGAGGGCAGCGCGACGGCGCGACTTGCGGACGCGCTTGTACATCCGGCCCGTCGCCCGCTTGACCGCCTCGATGTCGGGGTGGCCGGCGTCGAGGTCTGGCAGCTGCTCGAGCACCCGCAGGGCGGTGGCCAGGTCGTCGGGGTCGATCCGGTCCAGGGGCGCGCCAGTGGGCTGCGGCTCCGGCACCGAGGACTCGCCCGCTGTGCCGGTCATCGATTTCGCCACGCGTCGGGGTCCGCGGCCAGGGCGGCGACGCGCTCGGGGAGCTCGCCGGACAGGACGTCCGCGAGGGAGGTCTCGTCGAGCACCGAGCGCAGGCTGGCGCGGACGGCGACCCACACGGTGGGCAGGTGCTCGGCCACGCCTTCGTACTGCGTCTCGTGGGGGCGCAGGCCGCGCACCTCCGCGAGCGGGCCGTCGACCGCGCGGAAGACGTCGCCGAGGCTGATGTCGCGCGGCTCGCGGGTCAGCGCGTAACCGCCCCGCGCGCCTCGCGTGCTGCGCAGCAGGCCGGCGTTCTTGAGGTCGGCGGCGATGGTCTCGAGGAACTTGCGGGGCAGCGACTGGCGCAACGCCAGGCTCTCCACGCTGACCGGGCCGCTCGCGGTGGCCGACGCCTCGGCGAGGATGAGCATGGCCCGGACTGCGTACTCCGTGCGTGCCGAGATGTCCACGGGCGGCATCTTCCCCCATGCCCGGGGGAGATCGGAAACCGCGCCCCGGGTGGCGAGCCCTCGCGACGACCTCAGATCGCGGCGCCGGCCCCCACGAGCTCGGGGTCCTGTCCCCTGGCCGCGCGGGCGAACACCGTCTCCCCGACCCGCAGGTCGAGGTCGGCGGCCTGCGACCGCGTCATCTGCACCGCGAACCGCTCCCCCGCGTCGGTCCCCAGGTCGACCCGCACCTCGAAGCCGAGGCGGACGATCCGCTCCACCCGCGCCCGGACCCGTGCGGGCGCCGAGTGGCCCGGGGCGACGAGCTCCACCGAGGCCTCACGCTCGAGCTCGATGTCGTGCGGGCGCACCAGGACGCCGTTGAGCGTCGCGACCGAGCCGAGGAACGACATGACGAAGTCGTTGGCCGGGCGCTCGTAGAGCGACACCGGGTCACCCACCTGCTCGATGCGTCCCTTGTTGAGCACGGCGATGCGGTCGGCGACGTCGAGCGCCTCCTCCTGGTCATGGGTCACCAGGACGGTCGTCACGTGCACCTCGTCGTGCAGGCGCCGCAGCCACTGGCGCAGGTCGGCGCGCACCTTGGCGTCGAGGGCCCCGAACGGCTCGTCGAGCAGCAGCACCTCGGGGTCGACGGCGAGTGCCCGGGCGAGGGCCATGCGCTGGCGCTGGCCGCCTGAGAGCTGGGCGGGGTAGCGGTGCTGGAAGCCGTCGAGCCCGACGATCTCGAGGAGGTCGTCGACCTTCCTGGCGATCTCGGCCTTCGGGCGCTTGCGGATGCTCAGCCCGAACGCGACGTTGTCCCGCACCGTCATGTGCTTGAACGCCGCGTAGTGCTGGAACACGAACCCGATCCCGCGCTTCTGCGGGGCCACGTGGGTCAGGTCGCGGCCGCCGATGACGACGGTGCCGGCGTCGAGCCGCTCGAGCCCGGCGATCGAGCGCAGCAGGGTCGACTTGCCCGAGCCGCTCGGGCCGAGCAGCGCGGTGAGCGTGCCCGCCGGGATGTCGAGGCTGACGTCGTCGAGCGCGGCGAAGTCGCCGTAGCTCTTGCGGGCGCCGGTCACGGTGATCATGTCGTGCTCCTCTTGCGGTCCAGAACGGTCATCAGCAGCAGGGTCAGCACGGCCAGGCCCATGAGGAGGGTGGCCGCGGCGTAGGCGCCGTAGATGTTGTGGTCGTCGATGTAGCGGGAGTGGACGAGCAGGGTCAGCGTCTGGGACACCCCGGGGAAGCCGGAGCTCACCATGATCACGGCCCCGAACTCGCCGAGGGAGCGGGCGATGGTGAGCACCACGCCGTACGTCAGGCCCCAGCGGATCGCGGGGATCGTGATGCGCCACAACGTCTGCCACGACGAGGCGCCCAGGGTGGCGGCGGCCTGCTCCTGGTCGGTGCCGATCTCGTGCAGCACCGGCTCGACCTCGCGGACGACGAAGGGCAGCGTCACGAAGATCGTCGCGAGCACCATCCCCGGCAGGCCGAAGATGACGCGGATCCCGAGGTGGTCGAGGCCGCCGAACCAGCCGCCGACGCCCCACAGCATGATCAGCGAGACGCCGACGACGATGGGCGAGACGGCGAACGGCAGGTCGACGACGGCCTGCAGCAGCCCACGTCCCGGGAACCTGCCCCGCACGAGCGCCAGGGCCGTGGCGACGCCGAACACGACGTTGAGCGGGACGACGATGGCCACGATGAGCAACGACAGGTTGAGCGCCGAGATCGCCGCGGGGGTGCGGACGGAGTCGATGAAGGCGCCCAACCCGTCGCCGAAGGTGCGCCACAGGATCAGGCCGATGGGCACGGCCAGCAGCGCGAACAGGTAGCCCAGCGCGACGGTGCGCAGCGTCAGCCTGGTGCCGGTCGAGGTCCTCATGCCGAGGCCTCCTCACGGCGCTGGCTGCGGCCGGCCGCGAGGCGCAGGACGAACAGGGTGGCGAAGGCGATGGCCAGCAGCGCCACGGAGACCGCCGCCGCGTTGACCGGGCGGTCGATCTCGATCTGCTGCTGGATGTACTGCGAGGCCACCTGCGTCTGGCGGGGGATGTTGCCCCCGATGAGCACGACCGAGCCGTACTCGCCGATCGCCCGGGCGAAGGACAGGCCGGTGCCGCTGATGACGGCCGGCGCCAGGGTCGGCAGCACGATGCGGCGGAAGGTGGTCCAGCCGGAGGCGCCGAGCGAGGCAGCCGCCTCCTCCACCTCGCGGTCGGCCTCGATGAGGACCGGCTGCACCGAGCGCACCACGAACGGCAGGGTGACGAAGGCGAGCGCGACGAGCAGGCCGGGCCGGGTGGCGTTGAGGTGGATGCCGAGGGGGCTGCTCGGGCCGTAGAGCGAGAGCAGCACGATGCTGGCGACGATGGTCGGCAGCGCGAACGGCAGGTCGATCAGGGCGTCGACGAAGCGCTTGCCGCGGAAGTCGTCACGCACCAGCACCCAGGCGATGAGGGTGCCCATGACCGCGTTGACCAGGGCCACGACGACCGACACCCCCACCGTGACCCGCAGCGAGGCGAGCGCGACCGGGGCCGTGACGGCGTCCCAGAAGCCCGACCAGCCCTCGTCGAACGAGGTCACCGTCAGGGCGGCCAGCGGCAGCAGGACGATGAGGCTGAGCCAGAGGCCGACGAGCCCGACGCCGAGCGGCCGGCCGAGACCGGGACGCGCCCTGGGCGCCCCCGCGGTGGGGGGCGCCGAGGGGTCGGCCGGCGTCGGGAGGGCCGGGACGTCGGCCCTGCGGAACAGGGTGGCGGTCATGGCTACTGCGTCGCCTTGTCGTAGATGAGGGCGATAGAGCCCGTCTCCTTCTTGAACAGCGTCCCGTCGACGGTCTTCCACCCCCCGAGGTCGTCGATCGTCCAGAGCTTCTGCGGCGCCGGGAAGTCGGTGGCGAACTCCTTGGCCACGGTCTGGTCCACGGGACGGAACCCGGCCTCGGCGAACAGCTTCTGTGCCTCCGGGGTGAACAGGTAGTCGTCGAACGCCTTGGCCTTGGCGAGGTTCTTGCTCTTGGACAGCACCGCGACGGGGTTCTCGATCTTGAACGTCGTCGGCGGCGTCACGTGCTGCACCGGGTCGCCGCTGCGCTCGGCGAACAGCGCCTCGTTCTCGTAGCTGAGCAGGACGTCACCGGTCCCCTGCAGGAACGTCTCGGTCGCCTCTCGCGCGGACTTGGGCTGGACCTTGACGTGACCGGTGACGAACTTGTCGATGTACGCGAGGCCCGCGGCCTGGTCCTTGCCGCCGTTGCTCTTCGCGGAGTACGGGGCCAGGAGGTTCCACTTGGCGCTGCCGGAGCTGAACGGGTTGGGCGTGACCACCTCGACGCCGGGCTTCAGCAGGTCGTCCCAGTCCTTGATGCCCTTGGGGTTGCCCTTGCGGACCACCATGGTCACGACCGAGCCGAACGGGATCCCCTTGTACTGGTTGGCGTTCCAGTCCTTGGCCACCAGGCCGGCGTCCACCAGGCGGGTGATGTCCGGCTCGACGGAGAAGTTCACGAAGTCGGCCGGTGCCCCGGCCTGTACCTTGCGGGACTGGTCGCCGGAGGGGCCGTAGGACTGCTCGAACTGCACCCCCTTGCCCGCGGCGGTCTTGGTGAAGGCGGGGATGACCTTGTCGTAGCCCACCTTCGGGGCCGAGTAGGCGTAGAGCTGCAGCGTGGTCTTCGCCGCCCCACCGGCGTCGGCTGCGGCACCCACCGTGTCGCTCGATCCACCGGCGCAGGCGCTCAGCACCAGCACCCCGGCGGACAGCGCCCCTGTCACCGCAACGGCATTCCTGCGTCTCATCTGTCTCTCCCTCTCCCGGCCTTCGCCAGAACCCCTTAGTCCTATGAGTTAAGTAGGAGTTAACGGGAGCGTGGCAGGGAGGGTCAACCGCCCGAGCGGGCCATCTCGGATGGTGGCGTGACTACTCCACCTGGTGGATGACAGGGACAGGCCCCGCGTGCGGGGTGGTACGGCCCGTCAGACCTCGGCGCCGCGGAGCACGATGTGCTCGGGGGCGGACAGGGCGCGGATCTCCTCGCGCGGGTCCGTGGCGTAGACGACGAGGTCGGCGTCCGCCCCCTCCTCCAGCCCGGGTCGGCCGAGCCACTCGCGAGCCCCCCAGGTGGCCGCCCACAGGGCCTCGCTCGCGCTCATACCGGCCTTGGTCAGCTCGTGCGCCTCGTCGGCGACGAGGCCGTGGCGCAGCGAGCCACCGGCGTCGGTGCCGAGGTAGATGGGGATGCCTGCCTCCCGGGCTGCGGCGACCGTGGCGTAGCGCCGGTCGTGCAGCGCGAGCATCCGCCGGTGGTAGTCGGGGAACTTCTCCCGGGCCGGCTCGGCGATGGCCGGGAAGGTCGCGATGTTGACCAGGGTCGGGACGATGGCGATCTGCTGCTCGGCGAACTGGGCGATGGTCTCGGGCTTCAGCCCCGTGGCGTGCTCGATGCAGTCGGTCCCCGCGGCGGCGAAGTCGTAGAGCGAGGCCTCGCCGAAGCAGTGGGCCGTGACGCGCGCGCCCTCCTCGTGGGCGGCGGCGATGGCGTCGGTCAGGACGTCGACGGGCCAGCAGGTCGCGAGGTCGCCGGTGTCGCGGTCGATCCAGTCGCCGACGAGCTTGACCCACCCGTCGCCGGCGTGCGCCTCGAGGCGCACGCGCTCGACGAGCTGGTCCGGCTCGACCTCGTGGGCGAAGTTGCGGATGTAGCGGCGGGTGCGGGCGATGTGCCTGCCCGCGCGGATGATCTTGGGCAGGTCGTCGCGCTCGTCGACCCACCGCGTGTCCGCGGGCGAGCCGGCGTCGCGGATGAGCAAGGTGCCCGCGTCACGGTCGGCGAGGGCCTGCTTCTCCGAGGTCGCGTCGTCGACCGCGCCGTGGGCGTCGAGGCCCACGTGGCAGTGGGCGTCCACCAGCCCGGGCAGCACCCAGCCGCGCAGGGTCTGCATGTCCGTGCCGGGGGCACTCGGCCGCTCGAACGTCAGCCGCCCGCCGACGACCCAGGCCTCCGGCCGCACGTCCTGCGGGCCGACGAGGATCTCACCCTGCAGGTGCAGCACCGTTGCCATGCGCCGACCCTAGCGAGGTCGGCAGCAGCAGGCGCGGACGGCTTCCCCCACCCTCAGGACTGGTCGGCGAGCGGTCGCACGAAGCGACGAAGGGCGTCCACGACGACGTCCGGGGCGTCGGTGTGCACCCAGTGCGAGGCACCCTTGACGGTGAGCGAGCGCACCTTCGGGAACAGCGCCTGCATCGCCGGGAGGTCCTCGTCGGCGATGTAGGCCGACTCCGACCCCGCGACCCACAGGACCGGCCCCTCGTACGGCGCGAGCTCACCGGCCGAGGACGGCCAGTCCGCGATGCGCGAGCCGGTGCCCTTGGCCGCGTCGGCGGAGAACAGGTCGAGGTTGGCCTGCCAGCGCCACGCTTCGCCGTCGCGGCGCAGGTTCTGCAGGAGGAACGCCTTGACGCCGGGGTTCGGCTCGTCGAAACGGGCCTCGGCCTCGGCCCGGGTGGCCAGCGACCCCAGCGGGAGCCGCTCCATCTCGGCGATGTAGCCGCTGAACCGCTCGAGGCTGCCGTAGGACTTCGGCGCGATGTCGACGACGACGAGCCTGGCCACGAGCTCGGGGTGCTGCAGCGCCAGCAGCATGGCCGTCTTGCCGCCCAGGGAGTGGCCGACGACCATCCAGCGCGCCTCGGGGTCGACGGCGCGCAGGGTGGCCGCGACGGCGTCGGCGTAGGCGCTGAACGAGAACTCGGTGCTCCACGGTGACCGACCGTGGTCGGGCAGGTCGACCAGGGTCGAGCGCGCGCCCTGCCCGTCAGGCCCCGCGAGCGCCTTGGCGATCTGCGTCCAGTTGCGGCCCTGCCCGAACAGCCCGTGCAGGAAGGCGACCCGCGGCCCGCCGGTGCCGACCGAGAGGGTGTTGAGGGGTGTCGACGGGGTGTCGAGCGGGGCGGGCGGCACGGCGCCGGCCGTCACCGGCCGAGGAACTTCTCGAAGCCTGCCGGCAGCTTGGCAGGGTCGAGGTCCGGCGCGGTGGCGGAGCCCGAACCGAAGGCGGAACCGCCGCCACCGGTCTTGGCGGCCTGGGCCTTCTCGGCCGCAGCCCGCTCCTCGGCAGCCCGCTTGGCGGGGTTGCCGGACTTGGACTTCTTGCGCTGCGGCTGCTGCTTCCCGCGCTTGCCGCCACCCATCCCGGGCATGCCCGGCATCCCGGGGATGCCGCCGCCACGGGCGAGCTGCTTCATCATCTTCTGCGCCTCGGTGAACCGCTCGAGCAGGCCGTTGACCTCGGAGACCTGCACGCCCGCACCCTTGGCGATGCGCAGGCGGCGCGAGCCGTTGATCTGCTTGGAGTGCGTGCGCTCGAACGGCGTCATCGAGCGCACCATGGCCTCGATGCGGTCGAACTCGCGGGGGTCGAGGTTGTCGAGCTGGGCCTTCATCTGGCCCATGCCCGGCATCATGCCGAGCATCGACTTCAGGCCGCCCATCTTCTTCAGGGCCGACATCTGGTCGAGGAAGTCGTCGAAGGTGAAGTCCTCCTCGGCGAGGAACTTGCGCTGCATCTCCTCGGCCTGGCGGGCGTCGAACGCCTTCTCCGCCTGCTCGATGAGGGTCAGCACGTCACCCATGTCGAGGATGCGCGAGGCCATCCGGTCGGGGTGGAAGACCTCGAAGTCCTTCACGCCCTCGCCGGTGCTGGCGAACATGATCGGGCGTCCCGTGACCGAGGCCACCGACAGGGCCGCGCCACCGCGGGCGTCGCCGTCGAGCTTGGACAGGACGACACCGGTGAAGTCGACGCCCTCCTGGAAGGCCTGGGCCGTCTCGACCGCCGCCTGGCCGATCATCGCGTCGATGACGAACAGGACCTCGTCGGGTGCGATGGCGGTGCGGATGTCGGCGGCCTGCTGCATGAGGTCGGCATCCACGGCGAGGCGACCGGCGGTGTCGACGATGACGACGTCGTGCTGGTTGCGGCGGGCGTGCTCGATACCGGCCCGGGACACGCCGACCGGGTCACCGAACGAGCGGGTCCCCTCCCCCGTCGGGCCCACGGCGTCGTGGCCGCCGATGTTGCCGCGCTCAGGCGCGTAGACCGGGACACCGGCGCGCTCCCCGACGACCTCGAGCTGGGTGACGGCGTTGGGGCGCTGCAGGTCGGCGGCGACGAGGATCGGGGTGTGGCCCTGCTCCTTGAGCCAGCGGGCGAGCTTGCCGGCCAGGGTCGTCTTGCCGGCGCCCTGGAGGCCGGCGAGCATGATCACGGTCGGCGGGTTCTTGGCGAACTGGATCGTGCGCGTCGCGCCGCCGAGGATGCCGACGAGCTCCTCGTTGACGATCTTCACGACCTGCTGACCCGGGTTCAGGGCTCCCGAGACCTCGGCACCGAGCGCGCGCTCGCGCACCGCCGAGGTGAAGTGCTTCACCACGGGCAGGGAGACGTCTGCGTCGAGCAGGGCGAGGCGGATGTCGCGCACGGTGGCGTTGACATCGGACTCGGACAGCCGCCCCTTGCCCCGGAGGTTCTTGAAGGTGGCGGTCAGGCGGTCGGAGAGAGACGTGAACACGGGCCTCAGACTAATCGGTCGTCACGGGCCGCACCGACACGCCCGCGGGCCGTTCACGGGCCCGCCGCGCCGTCGCAGGTGTCGATGACCATGGCCACCGTCTGCGCCACCTTGGCCGGCGACAGCAACCGCCCGCCGAACTCGGTGACGTAGAACGTGTCGAGGGTCTGCCCGGCATACGTCGCGATGTGTGCCGAGCGCACCGACAGCCCGGCCTTGGCGAACCCCATCCCGAGCTCGTGGAGCAGGCCGGGCCGGTCCTGGGCTCGCACCTCGATGACCGTGGCCTCCTGCGAGGCGTGCGGGACCACGAGCGCGCGGGCCTGTCCCGGCGAACCGGTGCCGGCCTGCGCGCTCGGCCGCGAGGCGAACTGCCGCCGGCGGTCGAGCAGGCCGAGCGGGCCGCGGTCGCCTTGCGCCAGCCGCTCCAGCCCGCGGACGATGCGCTCCTCGTCCGGCGCCTCGGTGCTCGGGCTCTCCACGTGCCACTCGTTGGCCGCGACGCCGTCGACGGTGCGCAGGATGGCGGTGCGCACGACCAGCCCGTACGCCGCGAGCAGGCCGGCCGTGTCGGCGAACAGTCCCAGCCGGTCGCGGTCGAAGACGTCGATCCGGTAGGACCCGCCCTGCGGGCGCACCACCACGCGCGGCTCCCCCGCGGCGACGGACTCCAGGTCGGCCGGGTCGACCGCGGTGGGCTCGGCCGGTGGCGGCACGCTGCCCTCCTCCCACCCGGTGCGGGCGGCGTCGGCGAGCTGGCGCAGCAGTGTGGCGCGCCAGTCGGTCCACGCCTGCGGACCCGCGGCGGAGGCGTCGGCCTCGGTGAGGGCCACGAGCAGGTCGAACACCTCGCGCGACCCGCCGACGCACGCCCGGGCGGCCGTGACGGTGCCCGGGTCCTGGTGGTCGCGCCGGGTGGCGAGGTCGATGAGCGTGAGGTGCTCGCGCACCAGGGTCGTCACGACCTCCACGTCGGCAGCCGGGTAGCCGAGCCGGGTGGCGATGGCCGTGGCAAGCGGCGCCCCCGTCGCACTGTGGTCGTGGGCACCGGCCACCTTCCCGATGTCGTGCAGCAGGGCCGCGAGCAGCAGCAGGTCGGCCCTGCTGACGCCGCGGACCAGTCCCCCGGCGATGACCACGGTCTCGACGAGGTGGCGGTCGACGGTGTGCCGGTGCACCGGGCTGCGCTGGGGCCGCGAGCGCACCGCGGCCCACTCGGGCAGCCAGCGGTCGACGATGCCGGCCTGGTCCAGCCCCTCCCACACCCCGATGAGCCCCGGGCCCGTGGCCAGCAGGTCGGCGAAGAGGTCCCGGGCGATCTCGGGCCACGGCTCCGGCAGCGTCGGCGGCTGGCCGGCGAGGTTGGCCAGCGTGGTCGGCGCGATCGGCAGGTTGTGGCGGGCGGCGACGACCGCGGCCCGCAGCGGCAGCAGCGGGTCGCTCGACAGCGTGCTGCGCGGCCCGAGCACCACCTCCCCGTCGTGCTCGAACATGCCGAACCCCAGCGGGTTCAGCTGCGGTCGGCGGGGACCCACGCGCAGGGTGCGGGCGCGCTGGGACTGGCCGGCGCGCCGTACCGTGCCGTCGAGGGCGTAGGCGATGGTGCGGCCGGCGGTCGCGACCTCGGTGAGGAGCTCGTCGGCGTCCTGGTGGCCCAGCAGGGCCGCGACCGCGTCGTGGTCCTCGCGGGTGAGGCGGTCGCGGCCCTTGCCGGTGACGACGTGCACGGCGTCGCGCACGTCGAGCAGGGTGCGGTGGGCCTCGTCGACGCCACCGTGGGGCCGGTCGGTGAGCCACGCCGCCACCAGCGCGTTCAGCACCGTCATGTCGCGCAGCCCCCCGTGCGCCTCCTTGAGGTCGGCCTCGAGGCTCTGGGCGAGGTCGCCATGGCGGGCGTGCCGGGCACGCAGGCCCTCGACGAGCTGCGGCAGCCGCTTGCGCGCGTTGGCCCGCCAGTCGTGGGCCACGGTGGAGCGTGCAGCGGTGACGACCTCGGGGTCCCCGGCCACGCACGTCAGGTCGAGCAGGCCGACCGCGGCGGCGAGGTCGCCCGAGGCGACGGTGCGGCACTGGTTGACGGTCCGGACCGCGTGGTCGAGGCGGATGCCGGCATCCCACACCGGGTACCAGATCCGGTCGGCGAGGCCGCGCAGGTCCTCCCCGCTCAGGGAGCGCCCGAAGTGCAGCAGGACCAGGTCGACGTCGCTGAGGGGTCCCGCGTCGCCCCGCGCCAGGCTGCCGACGGCGGCGAGCGCGATGCCCTCGCTGCTGCGGCCGTCGAGCGCGTGCTCCCACGCCTGCCCCAGCCAGTCGCGGGTCAGGGCTGCGATCGCGGCGCGGCGCGCCTGCCCGGCCCCCGGTGCGTCGAATCCGCGCGCCCCCGCCAGGTCGAGGCGACGGGCCGCCAGGTCGGTCTGCTCGACTGTCATGGGTTCACTGTGCCCGTATGGCGTTTCGCGCAGTGCGCACGTGTGTTACGTCCGTGTTAGCGCGCCTGCGACACGAGGGCCGGCGTCCGGGACGAGGTCCCGGGCGCCGGCCCGATGGGTGTGGGTGTGGTCGGTCAGAGGGCGTCGACGCCGCGCTCGCCGGTGCGGACGCGGACGACGTCCTCGACCGGGACGGTCCAGATCTTGCCGTCGCCGATCCGGCCAGTCTGGGCCGACTTGAGGATGACGTCGGCCACCGAGCCTGCGTCGATGTCGTCGACGAGGACCTCGACCCGCACCTTCGGCACGAAGTCGACGGTGTACTCGGCGCCGCGGTAGACCTCGCTGTGGCCGCGTTGCCGGCCGTAGCCGGACGCCTCGCTCACGGTCATGCCGGAGATGCCGTAGGCCTCCAGGGCCTCCTTGACCTCGTCGAGCTGGTGGGGCTTGATGATGGCGGTCACGAGCTTCATGCGGACGCTCCCTCGTGGGTCTTGGTCGCCGCGGTCGGGACGGCCGCACCGGATCCGGTGCCGAACCGCCCGCTCGCGAGGCCGTTGATGTCGTAGCTGGTCTCAGCGTGCTCCTCGAGGTCGATGCCGGCGACCTCGGCCTCGGTCTCCAGGCGGAACCCGATCGTCCGCTGGATCACCGTGCCGATGACGTAGGTGACCACGAACGAGAAGACGAGCACGGCCAGTGCACCCACGACCTGGCGCCACAGCTGGTCGACCCCGCCGCCGTAGAAGAGGCCGTCGACACCGGCCGGGGCGCTCGCGCTGCCCAGGAAGCCGACGCCGATGGTGCCGATGAGGCCACCGACGAGGTGGACGCCCACGACGTCGAGGCTGTCGTCGAAACCGAACCGGAACTTCAGGCCCACGGCGTAGGCACACGCCGCGCCGGCGACGACGCCGAGGACGACCGATCCGACCGGGGTCAGGGCCGAGCAGGCCGGGGTGATGGCGACCAGGCCGGCGACGACGCCGGAGGCAGCACCGAGCGAGGTCGGGTGGCCGTCACGCGACTTCTCCACCACCAGCCAGCCGAGCATCGCCGCACCGGTGGCCGCGAGGGTGTTGACCCAGGCGACGGCCGCGGTGCCGTTGGCGCCCAGCGCCGAGCCGGCGTTGAAGCCGAACCAGCCGAACCACAGGATGCCCGCGCCGATCATCACGAGGGTGAGGTTGTGGGGCCGCATCGGGTCCTTGCCGAACCCGACCCGCTTGCCGAGGACGAAGGCGAGGGCCAGGCCGGCTGCACCCGCGTTGATGTGGATGGCGGTGCCGCCGGCGAAGTCGATCGCCTTGAGCTGGTTGGCGATCCAGCCCCCCTTGTCCGCCGCGAACCCGTCGAACGCGAACACCCAGTGCGCGACCGGGAAGTAGACGATGGTCGCCCACACCACGGTGAACACGGTCCACGCGGTGAACTTCGCCCGGTCCGCGATCGCGCCGCTCACCAAGGCCACCGCGATGATCGCGAAGACCGACTGGAAGGCGACGAACGCCGCTGCCGGGATGGTGCCGAAGACGCGCTCCCCCAGCAGGCCGTCGAGGCCGAAGTGCTGGAAGGGGTTGCCGATGAGGCCGTTCCACGACTCGCCGAACGCCTCGCTGTAGCCCCACAGCACCCAGGACACCGAGATGGTGCCGAGTGCGATGAAGCTCATCATCATCATGTTCAGGACGCTCTTGCTCCTGACCATGCCGCCGTAGAAAAGGGCCAGACCGGGGGTCATGAACAGCACCAACGCGGCACTGGCCAGGACCCAAGCGGTGTCGCCGGTGTTGATCTCCATGCCAGAACTGTGCCGACGGCGCGTTTCCGGAGTGCGCGGCGCGTGTTACGGGCGTGTTAGCGGATCTGCGGGACCGTAAGCATCAGGTAAAGGGGGCGTCTGCGTCCCGGATGGTGGGACCGCCTCCTCAGAAGGCGGAGACGACCGCAGGCGCCCGTTGGGGACGGCTGAGCGCCCGGACCACCGCGGCCTGGCCGTGCCGACGCACCGCGACCCCGGTGAGCAGCCCGAGCACCGGGGCGATGACGCCCTCGGGGTAGGTCGGCGTGTCCAGCCCCACGCTGCTCGCCAGGTCGTCGCCGTGCACGACCATCTCCATCATCCGCGTGGTCAGGAAGTCGTCGGTCGTGAGGGCCCAGCCCTGCCACGGGATGTAGATGGTGTCGGGGTCGCGGGGGCGGGTCAGCAGGTCCGGGAGGGCGTCGATGCCCTCGCGCGCTGCCGCCAGCACGGCGTCCGGGCCGACCAGGGCCTGCTCGTTGTCGCCGTCCCGGATGCCGACGTTGACCTCGTCGTCCGGGTCGGCGCGCACCCACGCCGCGCTCTCGTAGTGGGCCAGCAGCGGGATCGGCTGGTCGGGCCGGGGCTCTGCGGCCAGGCCCTTGGCGGTGTGGCCCGCCTGGTTGAGCAGGTGGTGGGTCAGCCCACCCACGGTCATCCCGGCGCAGCTGCTCTCCTGCGCCCAGGCGTCACGCACCTGCGGCGTGGTGGCGAGCTCCCAGGTGAGGTCGACAGCGGCGAGGAAGGCGGCGACGTGGTCGGCACGGCTCATCCCGCGATGCTAGCCAGCACCCCGCGCCGCCGCCTCCGGCTCACGCGCACTGAGGTCCGGGCGTCGCGGAAGGCGTGCACGCAGCCGGGCGGCGTACTGCTCGAGCGGCAGGAAGGCGAGCATCATCACCAGGTGCGGCCAGAAGGCGATGGTGATGGCTGCGTACGTCATGGCGTGGAAGACGAACCAGCCGGCCACGACCCGGCGCCGCCACCGCTCGGACAGCAGGAAGATCACCGGGGAGGTGAGCTCGGCGGTGAACAGCACCCACTGGAACCAGTGCAGCGTCCACGGCACCTCCAGCAGCCACTGCGCCCACGGGGTCCCGCGCCGGACCACCGCGCGGACCATGGTGGCCGAGTTGACCCACTCCCAGCCGCCGAACCGGACCTTCGCCCACGCCGACAGGAAGTAGGTGGCGACCGCGGCGAGCTGGACCGCGCGCAGGGCGAACGCGGCTGCCTCGCTGCGCCGCCGGTCGGACAGGTGGGCCAGCCCGACGGTCGGCAGGAGGGCCAGGGCGACGACGAAGTCGGCCCGGTCGTGGTCGACCTTGCCGTAGCTGAAGGCGACGTACTGGTACCAGGTCCATCCCACGGCCACGGTCCAGCCGAGCAGCCGCGGGGCGCGGCCCGTCATGGCGGCCACGGCGGCGGCGACGCAGCCCCACTTCAGGGTCTCGACGAGCAGCACCGTCGCGGCGGGCAAGTGCAGGACCCGGCCCATGACCAGCGGCTCGTACCAGACCGGGTCTGCGTATCCGTGGTACCAGCCGGACGTGTGCAGGAGCAGCACGTCGACGACCACGAAGGCGAAGACGAGCAGGCGCAGCACGGCCACCCGGGCCAGCGGCATCGGGGCGAACAGCCATGCCGCCAGCCGGTTCACCGCGCTCCCCACTCGGCGAGGACCTGCGTGCGGACCTCGCCCGTTGGCCTGCGGTCCACGACGACGATCTGGCGCCGGACGACGCGCAACGCCGTCCATGCGGGGGTCTCGGGGCGCAGGCGCGCGTGGCTGTGCGCGAGCGTGCCGAGACGCTCGGGGTCGGCGGCGATCTGCGGTATGCGGCCCTCGATCTCGGCGCGGTTGAGGCCGGTGTTCTCGGGTGTGAGCGGCGCGGGGACCCAGTGACCGGGGTCGGCGGCGGTCTGCACCTCGATGCCGGTGGAGATCACCGAGCCCGTCGAGGCCTGCGAGGTCGAGAACATCCGCCACGGGCTGAACGGCCACCAGTCGTCCTGGCCGACGAGGGAGCCCGCGCAGAACAGGACCGTGAGCCCCAGGACCACGGCGACGCGCCAGGCCTTCGCCGTGGCGCCCAGCCGCCCCACCCCGGTCTCCACGCCCACAGGGTAGGCCATGGCGGCCGGCCGAACGGGTGGCCCAGCGGGTGGCTCAACGCGTGGCCCAGTAGGTGCTCAGCGGGTGGCGTCGGGCGCCGCGGCCGCAGCGAACAGGTCGCGTCGACGGACGAACCAGGCGGCGTCACGCCGCGGCCGGTCCGCGTGCCCCTCGGCGTGCATGCGCACGAAGGCCGGGTCGCCCTCGGCAGCCAGCTCCTCGACGCTCCGGGCATGGCCCTCCATGCACTCGAGCACGGCGTCGGTGAC
The DNA here is from genome assembly GCF_052114585.1 of Pedococcus sp. 2YAF34. Classification (NCBI taxonomy): domain Bacteria; kingdom Bacillati; phylum Actinomycetota; class Actinomycetes; order Micrococcales; family Intrasporangiaceae; genus Pedococcus; species Pedococcus sp. 2YAF34. Next base: position 6,348 of record NZ_JBFRFA010000013.1, on the reverse strand, counting down.
GCGGGCGCGCTGGCCGGCGTCGGCGCCGTACCCGTCGACGAGGGCGGCGAACTTGTGGAGCCGGTCGGCCATCGTGACCTCGCCCATCTCGCGGCGGACGGCGCGGGGGTCGTGCCACAGCGGCGTCCACGACCACAGGATGTAGGCGAGGTCCTCGAGCGGGTCGCCCGGCGAGGCGAAGTCGAAGTCGATCACCGCGAACGACCCGTCCGGGCGCAGCACCGTGTTGTAGGTGCCCACGTCGTGGTGGACGACGACCTCCCCCGGCCGGAGGGGACGCCCGGGGGAGACCCGCCACGGCAGGGCGGGATCGGGGAGGAACCCCTCCTGCGCGTCGTGGAACCCCCGGAGCCAGGCGCCGATGGCGCGGCACGCGTCGAGGGTCTGGAACGCTGTCGGGAGCCGCTGCGGTCCCAGTGCGCCCCCGACCCCCTCGACGTAGGTGAGCACCTCGCGGCCCTGCTCGTCGGTGCCCAGCGGCCTCGGTACGGCGTCGAAGCCCGCCTCGGCGAGGTGCTCGAGGAGGGCGTGCACAGCCGGGGTCCAGTGGCCCGCCCGGCGCCGCACGGTGTCGGCCACACGGACCACGTGGCCGGTGTTGCCGCCGTGCAGGACCTCCTCCTGCGCCCCGACCCGCTCGTCCTCGCCGGCCGCCACGCGGTCAGGGTAGGCCATGATGGGGCCATGGCCGGGAACAGCAGGTCAGGGTGGCCGACCCGCGCGCGCGGCGGGTGACCCGGGGGACGTCATGGACTGGTTCGCCGCCGAGGGCTACCGGGTCTCGCGCCTGCTGTTCCAGCGGGGGCTGGGTGGCCTCTACCTCGTGGCGTTCCTCGCCGCGGCACTGCAGTTCCGGGCTCTGCTCGGCAGCCGCGGACTCCTGCCGGTGCCGGAGTTCGTCGCCCGCGTGCCGTTCCGCCGCTCCCCCAGCCTGTTCCACTGGCGCTACACCGACGGGCTGTTCGCCACCGTGGCGTGGGCCGGGGTCGGGCTGGCCGGGCTGACGGTCGGGGGCGTCACCGAGCGGATGCCGCTGCCCCTCTCGATGGCGGTGTGGCTGGTCCTGTGGGGCCTGTACCTGTCGATCGTCAACGTGGGGCAGCGCTGGTACGGGTTCGGCTGGGAGTCGCTGCTGCTCGAGATGGGGTTCCTCGCCGTCTTCCTCGGCAACGCTGCGACGGCCCCACCGCTGCCCGTCCTGCTGGCCCTGCGGTGGGTGCTCTTCCGGCTCGAGTTCGGCGCGGGCCTGATCAAGTGGCGGGGCGACCCGTGCTGGCGCGACCTGACCTGCCTCTACTTCCACCACGAGACCCAGCCCATGCCGGGGCCGCTGTCGTGGTGGTTCCACCACCTGCCGAGGCCGCTGCACCGGGTCGAGGTGGCGGCCAACCACGTCACCCAGCTCGTCCTGCCGTTCGGGCTGTTCCTGCCGCAACCGGTCGCCGGCGGCTGCGCCGTCGTCATGGTGGTGACCCAGCTGTGGCTCGTGCTCAGCGGCAACTTCGCCTGGCTCAACTGGAGCGCCATCGTCCTCGGTGTGGCCGTCGTGCCCGACGCGTTCTGGACGCGCGTGCTCCCGCTCCACCCCGACACCGGCGCGACGGCCACGCCGCTGTGGTGGGAGGTCGCCTGCCTGGCGGTGGTGCTGCTCGTGGTGGTGCTCAGCCGGCGGCCGGTGCTCAACCTCATCTCCTCGCAGCAGGCGATGAACGCCTCGTTCGACGTCCTCCACCTCGTCAACACCTACGGCGCGTTCGGCAGCGTGACCCGGACCCGGTACGAGGTCGTGGTGGAGGGCGCCGCGGGCGAGCCCGGGTCGCCGTGGCTGGAGTACGAGTTCAAGGGCAAGCCGGGCGCGGTCGGGCGGATGCCGCCGCAGTGGGCGCCGTACCACCTGCGGCTCGACTGGCTGCTGTGGTTCGCCGCCATCTCGCCCCGGTATGCCGAGCCGTGGTTCCCGCGGCTGCTGCAGCGTCTGCTCGAGGGAGACCGGTCGACCCTGCGGCTGCTGCGGCACAACCCCTTCCCGGACCAGCCACCCGTGGTCGTCCGGGCGATGCTCTACCGGTACCGGTTCACGAGCCGCGCCGAGCGACGCGGGACCGGCGCCTGGTGGCACCGCGAGGCCGTGAGCCGGTTCGGGCCGCCGCAGACCCTGGCCGGCCACCGGCGCTGAGCGGGTCGGTCCCCGATGCTGAGCGGGTCGGTCCGCGTCAGCGGTGCCCGCCCGCTGCCCGCCGGGCGAGCCAGGTGCTGAGGAGGGCGAAAGCCACCAGCCCCACCGACGCGGAGGCGCCCCAGACGACCTGCCGCGCGCTGACCGGCGGCGAACCAGGGCGTGCCGAGGTGCTCGGCGCGGTGGTTGCCGACGCAGCCGTGGGCGTGGTCGGCGAGCCGGTCGCCGGCGTGGTCGGAGCGGCGGTCGCCGGCGTGGTCGGCGCGGCGGTCGCCCGCGTGGTCGGCGCGGCGGGGGCCGACGGGACGTCGACGACGCGGACCGTCGAGCGCACCCCCTCGCTGCCGACCAGCAGCCGGCTGCCACCCGGCGCCAGGGCGATCGTCTCGCCCTGCCGCTGCAGGGGCAGGAAGGCCGAGCCGACCTCGTCGAAGGCGGTGGCGTCGAGCCGGACGACCTGGGTGTAGGTGCGCACCAGGAGGGCGGACCCGTCGGCCAGGTACACCGCGTCGGTCGCGACCGCGGGGGCCGTGGCGACACGGGTGAGCCGGTTGACCCCACGCCGGCTCGGGACGCGGGGCAGGGCGTAGACGGCGCCGCTCGCGCCCTTGGTCACGACGTAGACGCGCCCGCTGCGCGGGTCGACGGCCAGCGACTCCGCGTCGTGCGGGCCGTCGGGGTACTCGAGCTCCCAGGACGCCCAGCCGCCCGCCGTGTCACCGAGGTCGGGCTCGTCGAACCAGAAGACCCGGACCACGCTGCGGCTGGTCGTGTTGTCGCCGAGGTCGCCCACCAGGACCCGTCCCTGCGGGGTGATGGCGAGCGCCTCGACGTCACGCACCGGGGCGCCGTACTGGTGCACGCCCGTGGTCCGCCCCGTGCGGGTGTCCACGGCGAAGAGCCGTGCGCTGTCGCCCGAGTCGTTGGTGGTCCAGACGGTGTGCGGGTGGCGCCGGCTCAGCGCCAGGCCGGACGACTCGGCGACCCGGGCGTCGAGCAGCTGGAAGTCGCCACCGGCCGCACCGGCTGGTGACGCCGCCGCACCCCACCCGACGCCGAGCAGCCCCGTGGTGAGCAGGGCTGCGGCGAGCGCAGGGCGTGCCGTGGCCGAGGGCACCCTCAGTCGAGCAGCGCGTCGACGAACGCCTCGGGGTCGAAGGGGGCCAGGTCGTCCGGGCCCTCCCCCAGGCCGACGAGCTTGACCGGCACGCCGAGCTTGCGCTGCACGGACACGACGATGCCGCCCTTGGCGGTGCCGTCGAGCTTGGTGAGCACGATGCCCGTGACGTCGACGACCTGGGCGAACACCTCGGCCTGGCGCAGGCCGTTCTGGCCCGTGGTGGCGTCGAGGACCAGCAGCACCTCGTCGATGGGGCTCTGCTTCTCGATGACGCGCTTGACCTTGCCGAGCTCGTCCATGAGGCCGACCTTGTTGTGCAGCCGGCCCGCGGTGTCGACGATGACGACGTCGGCCTCCATCTCGGCGCCGGCCTTGACCGCGTCGAACGCGACCGCCGCCGGGTCGGCGCCGTCACGGTCGGACCGCACGGTGGGCACGCCGACACGGGCGCCCCAGGTCTCGAGCTGGTCGGCGGCCGCGGCGCGGAACGTGTCGGCGGCGCCGAGCACGACGTCCTTGTCCTCGGCGACGAGGACCCGCGCGAGCTTGCCCACGGTCGTGGTCTTGCCGGTGCCGTTGACGCCGACGACGAGCACGACGGCGGGTCGGCCCTCGACGCGGCTGCTCGCCACGGCGCGGTCCATCGACGGGTCGACCAGGCGCAGCAGGTCCTCCCGCAGCCACCCGCGGACCGTCGCCTCGTCGGTGGTGCCCTCGACCGCGACCTGGGTGCGCAGGCGGTCGACGAGCTCGGTCGTGGCCTCGACGCCGAGGTCGGACCCGATGAGGGTGTCCTCGACCTCCTCCCACGCCGCCTCGTCGAGGTGCCCGCGGGACAGCAGCGCGAGCAGGCCCTTGCCGAGGGCCGAGTTGGAGCGGGACAGCCGGGCGCGCAGTCGGGTCAGACGGCCCTGGGCCGAGGCCGGCCGCTCGAGCGTCGGGGTGGGCTCGGGCTCAGGCAGGGTCTCCGGCTGGCCGGGCGCGGGCAGGGTGTCGACGCTGCCGACGTCCTCGACCGAGCGCTTGGGCGCGTCCCTCGGTGGGGTGGCGTCGTCGCCGACCCCGGGCAGCACGTCGGTGCCGCCCGTGCGACCCGACGGCGGCGCCTGACGGGTCCTCCCCCCGCGCCCGCGCAGGAGGCCGACGACGAGTGCGCCGAACACCACGAGGAGCCCGACGGCGATGGCGATCCATTCCCAGAGCTGATCAATCACGCGCGCCATCCTCTCACCTGCGCCGATCCGCGCCGGACACCACAGCCGTGGGTCGCGGCGTGGAGATCGCGGTCTGGCGCGTCCTCAAGGTCGATCACGACCGTGAGCGGCAGGGCCCGAGCCGAGCCGCTGCCAAGAGGTGCGCCCTGCCGCCCGGCCGAGGGCGCCGAGCCACCGTCGGTCGTCTCCGGAGGTGAAACCCCCGAGGCGAGTGGGGGTCAGCCGGCGCGGTGCCGGCCTGCGTCCTCCGCACTGTCGCGCTGCACGGTCTCGCCCACCTTGTCGCGGGTGGCGCTGATGACGTCGTTCGTCTTCTCCACGGTGGCCTCGAGGGTGGCCTCGGTCTTCTCCTTGACCGACGCCACGATCTCCTCGCCCTGGGGGCTGAGCAGCACGCGGCCCTCCCGACGTGCCGGGACGGCGACGACGGCGACGACGGCGACCGCCAGCCCGACGCACAGCACCATTCCGATGATCAGCGCAACCATGGGTCTAGGGTGCCCTGCCGAGCACGACTGGCCAAATCGACACCCCGCTCGTGGACACCCGCTGCGCCGGTCGGACGACCCGGTGCGCCGGGCTCAGGCGCTCTGCGCAGCGACGTCGCGAATGCGCTGGGAGACCACGGTGGTGACGCCGTCGCCGCGCATGGAGACGCCGTACAGCGCGTCGGCCACCTCCATGGTGCGCTTCTGGTGCGTGATGACGATGAGCTGGCTGGAGTCGCGCAGCTCCTCGAACAGGGTGATGAGGCGGCCGAGGTTGGCGTCGTCGAGCGCCGCCTCGACCTCGTCCATGATGTAGAAGGGGCTGGGGCGCGCCTTGAAGATCGAGACCAGCAGCGCCACGGCCACCAGCGACCGCTCGCCGCCGGACAGCAGCGAGAGCCGCTTGATCTTCTTGCCGGGCGGGCGGGCCTCGACCTCGATGCCGGTGGTGAGCATGTTGGCCGGGTCGGTGAGGGTGAGCCGCCCCTCGCCACCGGGAAAGAGCCGACCGAACACCTGCTCGAACTGGGCCGCCGTGTCGTGGTAGGCCTCGGTGAAGACGCGCTCGACCCGCTCGTCGACCTCGCGGACGATGTCGAGCAGGTCGCGCTTGGACTTCTTGAGGTCCTCGAGCTGCTCGGTGAGGAACTTGTGCCGCTCCTCCAGCGCCGCGAACTCCTCCAGCGCCAGCGGGTTGACCCGGCCGAGGGCGTTCAGCGCGCGCTCGGCCTTGCGCAGCCGCTTCTCCTGCACGTCGCGCACGAACGGCGCCGGCTCCGGCTGGGCGTCCGGGTCCTCGTCCGGGCCTGCGATGTGGGGCACGAGCTGGTGCGGGCCGTAGTCCTCCATGAGGACGGTCGGGTCCATACCCAGCTCCTCGACGGCCTTGGCCTGCATGGCCTCGATGCGCAGCCGCTGCTGGGTGCGGGCGACCTCGTCGCGGTGGACGGTGTCGGTGAGCTCGCGCAGCTCGTCCTGCAGGGTGCTGACCTCGCGCCGGACCTGCGCCAGCGCCTGGTCGCGCTCGGTCCGCGCGGTCTCCGCCGCCGCCCGCTGCTTGGCGGCGGTGTCGAGCGTCCCCGCCACGAGCGAGACCGCGTAGGCAGCCCCTCGACGGACCGCCTCGGCCACCGCGGCCTCGCGCTTGCGGCGCTCCTGGCGTGCGGCGAGCCGCTGCCGTGCGGCCAGCTCGTTGCGCGCGGCACCCTCGAGGGAGTCGGCGCGGCCCTTGAGGGCGCGGGCGCGCTCCTCCTTCGTACGCAGCGTGAGCCGCAGCTCGGTCTCGGTCGCCCGGCCGCGGCTGGCCTCGGCCTCGAGGCGGTCGCGCTCGTCGGTGCTCGGGTCCTGGGC
>NZ_JBFRFA010000012.1:0-102297 GCF_052114585.1 Pedococcus sp. 2YAF34 | reverse complement strand
GTCGGGCGCGAGGAGTCAGTGCAGCGTTAGCGTGGGACACGAGGGCCTCCTGTTTGGCGAAGTGAACCTTCAGCAGTTCCACTCCACCGCGGGAGGCCCTCCCACGTCATCCCCTCAGATCGAGGAGTCGCACTCCCTCAACCAACCTGCCAGGTCAGTACACCTAGGCCCGAAGTCCCAGACTTCGGCGCAGCAACGAGGGCGCTGTGACCCGAGGTCTGGGACTCCGGGGCTCAAGTGTGGGTCTTGGGCCGAAGTCCCAGACTTCGGGGTATGGCGCCTGCTGCCACCGGGTGGGAGCCTGAGCCATGCCCGGTACGGCGCACGGTCCGGTCGCGGCCTCGAGCTTCCTGGTCGAGGTCGGCGGGTTGGCCAGCGCCTTCTTCTCCCGGGTCGAGCTGCCGGAGGCGGCGGTGACCGAGGTGACCCACCGTTCGGGTGGGGGCCTCACCCCTGCGGCCCACCTGGAGCCGGGCACGTCGCACTACTCCCACCTCGTGCTCAGCCGCAGCCTCACGGCCGACCTCGAGCTGTGGAACTGGTGGAAGCAGGCCCGCGACGGCGACGTCGGCATGCACCGCGAGGTCGTCGTACGGCTGCTCGACGGTGCCGGCGAACCGGTCATGGCATGGCGGTTCCGGGGTGCGTTCCCGGCCGTCCACCGCCTGAGCCCGCTCGACACCACGACCCGCGCGCCGGTCATGGAGACCGTGGAGCTGGCGTTCGACACGATGGACGCAGAGAGCTGACCGCACGCGGCCCGAGCCGCCATACCCGAACCGGACCTGCCACCCCCAACCTCACCGCCAGCGCGGCTCAGCACAGGGTGCTACCCAGGACACACGGTGCTGCCTACCTCGTCGGCAGCAACCCCTGCTAGCAGAGGTTGCTGCCGAGGACGAGGGGCAAGGAGGCGCGGCGGGCAGGCTCAGCCGCGGGCGAAGCGCAGGGTCACCACCTGGAAGGGGCGCAGCGCCAGGCGCACCCCGCCCTCGACCGGCTCGAAACCGGCGGTCTCGAGCGGGCGCTCCAGCAGGTCGACCGCCACGACGCCGTCGAACTCGAACCCGGCGCTCACGATCGCCGAGGACCGGGCCCCCAGCGACTCGTAGAGCCGGACCACGACGTCACCCGAGCCGTCGTCAGCCAGCTTGACGGCCTCCACGACCACCCCGCCGCCGTCCACGGACACCAGCGGCTCGACGACCTCCCCGGAACCACGGACGACCCGCAGCGGCAGGTTGACGCGGTACCCCTCACGGATGGCGTCGGCGATCCCGGCGCCGGGCACGACGGCGTACCGCAGACGGTGCACGCCGAGGTCGGCGACGGGATCGGGGCTCTGGGGCGCGCGCAGCAGCGACAAACGCACCTGCGTCGTGGTGCCGCCGCCCTCCCGGTCGCGACGGCTGACGTCGTGGCCGTAGGTCGAGTCGTTGACCACGGCGGCGCCGTACCCGGGCTCGCCGACGTGGACCCAGCGGTGGGCGCAGATCTCGAACTTCGCTGCGTCCCAGGAGGTGTTGGTGTGAGTCGGCCGGTGGACGTGCCCGAACTGCACCTCCGAGGTCGAGCGCTCGGTGGTGACGTCGAGGTCGAACCCGGCCTTGAGGATCTTCTCCCGCTCGCGCCAGTCGACCTCGGTGCCGACGTCGACCCTGGCCTCGCCGGAGGTCAGGGTGAGCAGCTGGGTCACCGTCGATTCCCCGAACCGGCGCACCACCCGTACCCCGTCCTCGACCGGCTCGACCGACTCGGCGTCGGTGAGGTCGGTCCAGGTGCGGCGGTAGTAGGCGTCGACGTCCCAGGCGTCGAAGTCGACGGGGGTGTCGGGGTGCAGCTGGAGGAGGTTGCCCGCCGACCCGGGGGCGAGCGCCTCGCGCCCGGACGCCATGTCGACGACGGAGGTGAGCAGGCCGTGGTCGTCGACCCGGGCGGTGACCAGCCCGTTGGACAGCACCCACCCGTCGCCGTCGGCCTCGACCGTCACGGGATCGGTGGTGTCACCGGTGGACGACCGCGGCCCGGCGCCGAGGGCGGGCACCCCGGCGCGCGGGTCGGGGCTCGCGTTGAACACGACCTCGGCCTCACCATCGCCGGCGAGGGCGGCCTGGGCGGCGTCGATGATCGCCGTGAGCTCCTGCGCGACGGCCTCGTAGGCGGCGACCGCCTCACGGTGCACCCAGCCGATCGAGGAGCCCGGCAGGATGTCGTGGAACTGCTGCAGCAGCACCACCTTCCAGATCCGGTCCAGCTCCTCGACGGGGTACGGCGCCCCCGTGCGGACCGTGGCGGTGCTCGCCCAGAGCTCGGCCTCGCGAAGCAGGTGCTCACTCCGGCGGTTGCCCTGCTTGGTCTTCGCCTGCGAGGTGTAGGTGCCGCGGTGCATCTCGAGGTAGAGCTCACCGACCCAGACAGGGGCACCGGGGTACTCCGCCTCCGCCTTCTGGAAGAACGCGTCGGGGCGCTCCACCTCGATGCGCGCCGAGCCGTCGAGGTCGCGCAGCCGCTTGGCCCGCGCGAGCATCTCGCGGGTGGGGCCGCCCCCGCCATCACCCCAGCCGAACGGCAGCAGCGAGCGCGTCGCGTCGCCCTTGTCGGAGAAGTTGCGGGAGGCGTGGGCGACCTCGGCCCCGGAGACCTCGGAGCCGTAGGTGTCCGCTGGCGGGAAGTGGGTGAAGACGCGCGTTCCGTCCAGGCCCTCCCAGCGGAACGAGTGGTGCGGGAAGCGGTTGGTGGTGTTCCACGAGATCTTCTGGGTGAGGAACCACTGAGACCCCGAGAGCGCGATGAGCTGCGGCAGGGCCGCGGTGTAGCCGAACGAGTCCGGCAGCCACACCTCCCGGGTCTCGATGCCGAGCTCGTCGAGGAAGAAGCGCTTGCCGTGGTTGAGCTGGCGGGCGAGCGCTTCACCCCCGGGCATGTTGGTGTCGGACTCCACCCACATGCCGCCGACGGGCACGAACCGCCCCTCGCGGACGCGCTCGACGACCCCGGTCCAGACCTCCGGGCGGTGGTCGCGCAGCCAGGCGAACTGCTGGGCCGAGGACATCGCGTAGACGAGGTCCGGGTCGTCCTCCATCAGCGCGAGGACGTTGGAACAGGTGCGGGCCACCTTGCGCACGGTCTCCCGCACCGGCCACAGCCACGCCGAGTCGATGTGGGCGTGGCCGACAGCGGAGATGCGGTGGGCGCTAGCCCGGGCCGGCTCGGACAGCACCCCTTCGAGCTCGCCTCGCGCGGCCGACGCGGTGCCCGCGATGTCGGCCGTGTCGAGCCGGTCGAGCGCCCGGTCGACGGCCCGGAGCAGCTGCCACTGACGAGGGTCGTGCGCGTCGAGCTCGAACGCCAGCTGGCCGAGGACCTCGAGGTCCTGTTGCAGCTCCCACACCTCCTGCTCGAAGACGGCGAGCTCGGCCCGCACCACGCGGTACATCGGCTCGCGCCCTGCCGTCTCGGGGTCGCCCAGCGGCGACGGGCGGAAGTCGAACCCGCCACCTCCGAGCAGCAGCGGGTTGGACGCCGACTCCACGAACAGGTCGACGGCCTCACCCGCCCCGGCGTCGCTGACGCGCACCCACTGGTTGCGCGGGTTGAGCCCCTTCACCGGCGTGCCGTCGGCGCGGTAGACGAGGCCCTCCACGTGGAAACCGGTGCGCAACGGGTCGAACCCGAGGTCCAGCCGCAGGTCCACGGGCCGGCCCGCGTGCTCGACGGGCACCTCCCCACGCACGCGCCACCACGTGGTGCCCCACGGCGGCCCCCACGGCTCCCCCACCCGCGCGGGCGCGTACGGCGCGGCCAGCCCCTCCGCGACCGGCACCGGCTCGCCCGGGGCGTCCCACCGCCCGAGGTCCACCGGTACGGGGTGGGACCAGACGGCGTCCTCGATCCGCTGGAGGGTGCGGCGCAGCCGGCCTTCGATGAGGCGGCGGTCGTCGTGCATGGGGGGCTCCTTCTCGTGGGGGCGAGTGGTTGCGGCAGGTATGGCGTGGGGCAGGTGGGTCAGGCCGCGATGGCCACGACGGTTCGGTCGGTGCGTTCGAGGAGGTGGGCCCCGTCGTGCCCCCCGAAGGTGGCACGGTCGCCGTGCACCGGCGACCGGCGTCCGCCGGGGCAGACGAGCATCGCGCCGTCGGCCTCGAGGGCGACCAGCTCGTCGCCCACGCGCAGCAGCACCGGGGCGTCCGGGCCTGCGGAGACCGCAGTGCGCCCGGCGAGCATGCCGCCGAGCACGTCACCGTCGGCGCAGGCCACCCAGGTCGTCGGGCGGCCGAGCTCGACCCACGGCTCGGGTCGATGGAAGTCGCTGCCGCCCAATGGGATCGGACACCCGGCCGCAACCCACCACGCGAGCGGCCCACCGTCGGCGAGGTCGGTCCACGAGGAGTGCCAGACCTCTGACGCCGGGGTGGGCTGCGATCCGGGAACGCTCGGGTGGCGCCAGGCGCAGTCGCCCGACACGGGGTGGTTCACCGAGAGCAGCCCACCCCGTGCCTGCACGTCGGCGGCCCAGGTCCCCCCTGGTTGGCGGAAGTCGACCCAGCCGATGTCGCCGAACGCGTTGGCGTGTCCGTCGGCCGTCGTCACCTCCTGACCGGGCAGCAGGTCGATGCCGTAGTGGGCGCCCGCCTCCGCGAGGTGTGGGTGGTGGCTGGTGGTGTTGTGGTCGGTGACCCAGAGGAAGTCGAGCCCGCGTCCGGCGGCCAGGGCCGCCAGCTCGTCGATGCTGAGGGAGCCGTCGGAGTGGACGGTGTGCGCGTGGCAGTCACCAGCGAGCCAGCGCAGCCCCTCCACAGCAGGCAGGTCGCGGCGCGGCCGGCGCTCCGGCACCGGTGGCCGGGGGACGTCGACGGCCTCCGGCGCCACCGTGGCCGTGGTGTCGACGGTGACCTGGTAGGCCAGCCCGCCCTCCGGTATGCGGTGCAGCCCCAGGACGACCTCCCACCGCCCCGGCGGGAGACCCCGGTCGAGGTAGCCAGGGGTCGCGCCCTCCCGTCCGAGGGCGATGACGCTGCGCGCCCCACCGGACCACCCGCGCCAGCCCAGCGGGTCGACGAGGCCGAGGTCGAGGACGCCGGCCGAGCCGTGCGACCGGTCGAAGTCGAGGGTCACGCGCAGCCCCGCGCACGACGAGGGCACGTCGAACGGCAGCTGGTGCCAGACGGACTCGGCCCGGTGGGCCGGCGTCCAGGTCCCGGCGAAGACCGTCACGACCCGACCAGCTCGCCGTCCCCGTCTGCGCGGTAGAGCAGGGCCCGTCCGGGCGCCGGGGTGACCGCCAGGGCATCGCCGAGGTCCGGCTCGTCAGCCTCGGGGATGACCGCCCGCAGCGACTGCTCCCCGGCGCAGAGCGTCACGAGCACGTGCACGCCGAGGTTCTCGACGGCACTCACGGTGCCGACGACCGAGCCCTCGGGCACGCCGCCGTCCGCGGTCGCGCCCTCCGCCGTCACGTACTCGGGGCGCACGCCGTACACGACCTTGTCGCCCTCGGCGACGGCGAACCCGTCGGGGACGGGCAGCGTGAAGCCGCCGAGGTCGAGCCGCCCGTCGACGACCTGGGCGTCGAGGAGGTTCATGGGGGTCGCGCCGATGAAGTTGGCGACGAAGGTGTTGGCCGGCCGCTGGAAGACCTCGCGGGGTGTCCCGACCTGGCGGATGCGACCGGACTCCATCACCGCCATCCGGTCGGCCATGGCGAGCGCCTCGGCCTGGTCGTGGGTGACGAACACCGTGGTGACGCCGAGCGACTTCTGCAGCTGCTTGAGGAAGGTGCGGGCCTCCAGCCGCAGTCGCGCGTCGAGGTTGGACAGGGGCTCGTCGAAGAGGAAGACCTGGGGGTGGCAGGCGATCGCGCGGGCCAGGGCGACCCGCTGCTGCTGGCCACCGGAGAGCTGGGCCGGGCGCCGCTCCATCAGCGCGCCGAGGCTTAGACCTTGCGCGGTCTCGAGGGCCCGCGCGGCGCGCTCGTCCTTGCCGACCTTCTGGATGCGCAGCGGGTAGGCGACGTTGTCCGTCACCGTCATGTGCGGGAAGAGGGCGTAGTCCTGGAAGACCATCGCCACGTCCCGGTCACCGGGCTCGAGCCGGGTCACGTCGCGGTCGCCGATCGCCACCGTCCCCTCGGTCGCCGCCTCGAGCCCGGCGAGGGTGCGCAGCAGGGTGGTCTTGCCGCAGCCGGACGGGCCGAGCAGCGCGAAGAACTCGCCGTCGCCGATCTCGACGTCGACGCCGTCGACGCCACGGACGCCGCCGGGGTACTCCTTGACCAGCCCGGCCAGGGTCACAGATGCCATCAGCCCTTGATTCCTCCTTGGAAGGCGAACCCGTAGCGGCGGTTCACGACGAGGTAGAGCACGACGACCGGCACGGAGTAGACGAGCGCGAACGTCGAGATGAGTGCGAAGTTCGGCTGGCCGCCGGCGTCGTAGAACGTGTACATCACCACTGCCGCAGGCTGTTTCGCCGGGTCGGACAGCAGGACGTAGGGGACGAGGAAGTTGCCCCAGACCTGCACCAGGGCCCAGACGCCGACCGTGGCCATGCCGGGCCGGATGACCGGGAGCACGATGTGGCGCAGGATCTGGCTCGGGCTCGCACCGAACACGCGGGCGGACTCCTCGTACGACCGCGGGATCGAGTCGACGAAGTCCTTGAGCATGAACACCGCTGCCGGGAGCAGACCGCCGGACAGGACCAGGACGACTCCCACCTGACGGTCGATGAGCCCGATCTGGAACAGCATCAGGAAGATCGGCACCATCGCCGCCGTCCCGGTGACGATGGAGCTGAGCAGCAGCAGCGCGTAGAGCAGCTGGTCGCGGCCGGGGATGCGGACCCGGCTCAGGGCGTAGGCCGCCAGCGCCGCCAACGCGATCACCAGGACCGACGACCCGATCGCCAGCACGAGCGAGTTGCGGATCGACGGCCAGGTCTGGGGGTTGTCGAACAGCTTGGCCATGTTGTCGAGCGTGAAACCTGACAGCGTGGCCCGGTACGACGGCGCCGGGGAGAAGGGCGTGAGCACGAGCCACAGCAGCGGCAGCGCGAAGAACACGACGAGGACGCACACCCCGGCATACACGAGCGAGCGCGTGGCGACCGTCCTGGCAGGGGCCAGCGTCCGCGCTGAGGACCGGACCGGCGCGGCGGAGGCGGCGGCGCTCATGCCGTGGCCTCGTCGTGGCTGCGGGTGCGCAGCAGCCGGATGTAGGCCACCGCGATGACGAGGTTGGCCACGAGCAGCAGCAGCGAGATCGCCGACCCGTAGCCGAGGTGGCCGCCGATGATGGCCTCCTTGTAGATGTAGACGGGCAGGATCTCGGACTGGTTGTCCGGGCCGCCACCGGTCAGCAGGTAGGGCGAGAAGTCGTTGAACGTCCACAGCGTGATGAGCAGCGTGTTGGTCAGGACGTGGCGCTTCACCGTGGGCAGGACGACGTCGCGCAGCTGCTGCCACGGCCGCGCGCCCGCCATCCGCGCCACCTCGAGGTGGGAACGCGGAACGGTGTTGATGGCTGCGGCGTAGAGCAGCATCGAGAAGGCCGTGCCGCGCCAGATGTTGAACACGATGATGACGGCCATGGGGTGGTCGATGGCCCAGGCGTAGTCGGTCGTCCCGAGGATGGCGTTGAGCGTGCCGTCGCGGCGGTCGAGCAGCGCCTGCCACAGGAACGCCACGACCGATCCGGGAAGGATCCACGCGAGCAGCACCAGCACGTTGAGGACGTTGCGGACGACCGCGTGCGTGGTGCGGAAGAACCACGCCAGCAGGAAGCCCAGCACGTTCTGGCCGACCACCGCCGAGAACCCGACGTAGAGCAGCGTGAGGTAGAGCGAGCGGGTGAAAGCCGGGTCGCCGAGCGCCGTGACGTAGTTGCCGAGGCCGACGAAGGTGGGTGCCTTCGCCGCGGACCCGGTGAGGCTGTAGTCGAGCAGGCCGAGGTAGATCGTCCACACCGCGGGGAAGACGAGGAACACCCCGACGAGGACGAGGGCGGGCGCGACGAACACCATCGCCCGACCGCGGCCGAGCCCGACGACGTCACCGTCGGGCGCCGCCGGTCCCGGCCGGGCCGGGACCGGCGCAGCCGCGACCGGCGCGACCGGCGCGACCTCAGCCTCCGGAGACGTGCTCGGCACCGACGGCCTTCTGCAGGGATGCCTGGTACGCCTTGGCGGCCTCGTCCGGGCTGGTGCCGGTGACGACCTTGCCCGTCGCCTCCTGGATCGCCAGCGACACCTCGTTGTACTTCTCGTCCGAGGGCCGGTAGGTCGTGATCGGCAGCACCTCCTTGGAGATGAAGCTCAGCAGCGGGTCGTTCGTCAGGGTCGCGTCGTTGACGTCGGCACGGGCGGAGATGCGGATCTGCGCCTTCGACAGTGCGGTCTGCATGTCCTTGGAGGCCATGAACGCCATGAGCTCCCACGCCTGCTGCGGGTACTTCGTCTTCGGGCTGAGAAGCCAGCCCGAACCTCCGGAGACGCTGACGAAGTCCTGACCGTTGACGCCCTTGCCCGGGGTCATGGCCGGGATCTTGGCCCAGCCGACGACGTCGTTGCGGTTGGCCATCGAGGTCGTCCCGCAGTCCTTCTTGGACGGGCAGATCACCGAACGCCAGAAGTAGTCGCCCTCGGCGAGGATGCCGATCTTGCCCTTGCTGAAGTCGGCGAACGACTGGTCGCGCCCGGCCTTGTCCTGCTGGACGCGCTTGTCGCCGAGGCCGCTGCCGTAGACCTGCTGGTAGAACTTCAGCACGTCCTTGACGCCCTCGGTCGCGCCCTGCCACTTGGCTTCGGAGTCGTTGTAGAGCGGCTGGCCGGTGCCGGCGAGCAGCGGCAGGAAGCCCTGCGCGCTGGTCGCCTCGCCCATGGGGACGCCCGCGTTGATCTGGATCGGGTTGACCCCGGGGAGCTTCTTGAGTGCCTGGCCCGCCGAGATGATGTCGGCCCACGACTTCGGCTGCCAGTCGGCCGGCAGCCCGGCCTTCGAGAACAGCGACTTGTTGAAGTACAGGACACGTCCGTCGGTGCCGTTGGGGATGCCGTACAGCTGGTCCTTGAAGGCGAGGTTCTGCTGCACCGCCTTGGAGATCTGCTGCCAGCCGTCCCAGCTCTTCGCCGGGGCGCCCACCACGTCGTCGAGCGGCTTGACGTAGCCGGCGCTCGCCAGCTCGCCGAGCCAGATGCCGTCCGCGGCGAAGACGTCGGCGCCGCTGCCGGTCTTGAGGTTGAGCTCGAGCTTGGTCTTGTACTGCTCGTCCTCCACGCCGGAGCCGTTGAAGGTGACCTTGGCGGTGACGCCCTTGGCCTTCTGCGCGGCGACGAAGCCGGGGATGACCGAGTCGGTGATCCAGGCTGCCTCGGCGGCGTTCTTGCCGCCCGCCACGTCGTTGGCGCTGATCACGAGGGTGACGTCCTTGGCACTCGCGTTGGCGCTCGGGTTGGCTTTGGCGCCCGAGTCCTTGGCACCGACGCAGCCGGTCAGGACGAGGGAGACGGCGGTGCCGCTGGTGAGCAGCACCGCCCGGCGGGAGAGACGCATCGATGGACCTCCGGGGGGATGGTGCCGGTGTCGCCCACCCCATGGCCCTGGGGGTGACCTCCACCGACGGCAGGTCCGCGTTGACCTGCACCAGCACCCTTCCACACCGGGGCAAAAGGGTCCACGGTGACAATCTCGCCCTTTGTCAGGGCAGCGCCCGCCGTACCCGGCAGCGGGCGGTCAGGACGACGGCTGCACCAGGGTGCGCAGGGTGGCGTCCGCCTCGGAGGTGACGGGGTCGTCGAGGTCGCCGACGAACACGGCGTACGCGGTGCGCGCGGGGTTGGACTCGAGCCCGGCGAGCACCTCGCGCCAGGCGGCGAGGTTGGGGTGGGACAGCGAGGTGCACGCCTCGGCGGGCTCCAGCGTGTGCACCGCTTGGGAGAGCTGCTGTGCCGACATCTGGTAGGTCTCGCTGCCGTGGGCATGTCCCACGACGGCGGCCAGGATGACGCACGGAAGTCCGTGCGTCCCGCCGGGCGGGTTCACGTGCGGGAACTCGAACTCCGGTGAGCTCGACGCAGGACTGATGCCCACGGCGTACGCGACGGGGCTGCGCCAGCCGTCGATCGTCGCGGCGAGCGCGGCCTTGATCGCGGCGAGTCCCTCGGGGGTGCTCCAGTCAGCCGTCATCGCCCCATCCTGACAGCCGAGGGGAACGCGTCGCGGTACGAGCGCAGGTCCACCGCACCGTTGGACACCGACGTGGCCGCGAGCACGGCGTGCCCGACAGCCCGGGTGACGCAGTCACCGGCGGCCACCATCAGGGCGTGCAGCCCCGGCAGGTCGGGTGGGGGTCGCTCCCCGGTCGCGAGGGTGAAGAGGGTGTCGCCGTCGAGCAGCGTGTGGACCGGGTGCAGCGCCCGGGCGAGCCCGTCGTGGCCCAGCCCGGCCACCTTCTGGCACTGCGCCTTGGTCAGGGTGGCATCAGTGGCGACGACGCCGATGGTGGTGGCCGTCCCGGGCCGGATGGGGCGCTCCGCGTGCGCCGCCGCGGCCCGGTCCCGGGCGGCGTCCAGCTCGGCGCGGTCGGGCGCCCGGAGCCGGGCGAACTCGTCGCCCAGGCCGTGGCGGGCGGCGAGGAGCTCGCCCGACCGCGGGTCCACGGCGTCGCCGATCGCGTTGACCACGACGAGCGCCGCCACGGTCGTGCCGTCGTCGAGGACGGCGCTGGCCGACCCCACGCCGCCCTTGAGACCACCCGCCTTGGCGCCCGTCCCGGCACCGACACAGCCCTGCTCCACCGCCCCGGCGTGGGCGCCGTCGACGGCCGCGGCGCCGTCCTCGGCTGTGGGGGCGTGGTCGAACACCCCGCCGCGCCCGAGGTCGAACAGGACGGCGGCCGGGACGATCGGCACCACCTCACCCGGCTCGCCCATCGGCCAGCCACGTCCGGCGACAAACAGCCGCCGCAGGACGCCGTCGGCCGCCGCGAGGCCCAACGCGCTTCCGCCGGTCAGCACGACCGCGTCCACCCGGTCGACGAGGTTGCGGGGGTCGAGCAGGTCGGTCTCCCGGGTGCCGGGTGCGCCGCCCCGCACGTCCACACCGGCGACCGCGCCCCCGTCGGGTGCCAGGACGACGGTGGTCCCGGTGAGCCAGCCCGGCTCGGTACGCGTCGCGTGCCCCACCCGCAGCCCGGGCACGTCGGTCAGGGTGTTGGTCGGGCCCGGGCGCACGGAGTCAGTCCTGCGAGGCGTCGACGACGCAGAACCGGTTGCCGTCGGGGTCCTGCAGGACGACGTAGTCGATCGGCTCGTCGGGGTAGGGCCAGTCCTCGACCCGGTCGGCGCCGAGCCCGGCCAGGCGCTCGACCTCAGCCGCCTGGTCCGCGGCGTAGAGGTCGAGGTGGACGTGCGGGACCGGGTCGGGCCGGGTGTCACCGAGGTTGAGGGAGAGGTTGGGGCCACTGCCGTCGCGGGGCTGGAGGATGACCCAGTCGGGCTCGGGCTCGTAGCGGGGCTCGTAGCCGAGGGCCGCCGCCCAGAACGCCGTGGCCCGGGGCACGTCGGCAACGTTGAGGACGATGGAGCCGATCCGCAGCCCGACGCTCACCGGAGCTCCAGGTGGTAGGCAGCCTCGTGCGGCCGGAGCCCCACGCGCTCGACCATCGGCCGCGTGTGGGTCCCCGCCGCCATCCGGACCTCGCCGAGGCCCTCGACCCGGGCCCACCCGACGGCGGCGCGCAGCAGGTGCTCCCCCACGCCGATGCCGCGGTGGGTGGGCCGCACGAAGAACGTGTCGACCGCCAGCACCCCGCCGCCGTCGCGGCGACCGGGCCACGGGAGGTCGGGCAGCAGGGTGGCCTGGAGGTAGCCGGCGTGCTGGTCGCCGACCTCGGCGATCCACGTCGGGCGGGTGCGCAGCTGGGCGGACCACGACCGCGCGTAGCGGTCGAGGAAGCCGGGTTCGGTGGCGCCGCCGCGGTGCAGGGCGCACTGCAGGGTCAGGCCGGCGACGACGAGGGCGTCGTCAGGACCTGCGGGACGGGTGCGCACGTCGGTCACGGCGGCAGTCAAGCACGCTGAGGGCGTGACGCGCTCGTGCACCGGGCCGGTCTGTGGCCCCGCAGGACTCGAGGAGCCTCCGGCGCCCCGCCCGCGGACACAGCAACGCCCGTCCAGTCGATTCTGGACGGGCGCTCCTGTGCTTGGGGGGCTACAGCTGGATGCCGAGCCGGCGTGCGCTGCGGGCGCGCTGGCGCGAGGCGCGCAGCCGGCGGAGCCGCTTGATGAGCATGGGGTCGGCCTCGAGAGCGGCCGGGGAGTCGATGAGGGCGTTGAGCACCTGGTAGTAGCGGGTGGCGCTCATCTCGAAGAGCTCGCGGATGGCCTGTTCCTTGGCCCCGGCGTACTTCCACCACTGCCGCTCGAAGGCGATGATCTCGCGGTCGCGCTCGCTCAGCGAGACTGAGGCGCTGACGTGATCCTGCTCGTGTGCGGCGTTCACTCTCGACCCTTCGTGGTGGTGCGTGCGAGGCCAACTATACGGACCGAATCACACGCTTGTCATTCCACTCCGGAGGTTTCGCAGAACGGTTCGTGACCCCTTGGTCCCACCGGTCACAGCAGCCTCAGGACGTGCGCAGCGCCCCAGTCTCGGCCCGCTGGTGGCCGGCACCGCGCACCCGCAGGGCTGCTCGCCCGGAACGGCTCAGGGGCGCCGCCACCAGGGCCAGCCCGACCGCGCCGTACAGCGGGTGGAACCACGACAGGGCGGGCAGGTAGACGAGCTCGAGGGCGATCCACACGACCTGCCCCGCACCCACCACCACGGCGGCCAGCCACGACCAGTGCTCACCGGTCCGGCGCTCCACCCAGCCGAGCCGCGGCCAGCGCGGGCGCCGCGCCATCCCCCAGGCGACCACGAGCGAGCCCAGCCCGAAGCCCAGGCCGAGGACCAGACCGGGCACCACCCAGCTCGAGACGAGGGGTATGCCGTCGAGCCACTCGCGGGGCGGCCGCACCTGCTCGCCGCCCCACGCGGTCGCCATGACGAAGCCGCCGGCGGCCGCGGTCACGCCCAGGAACACCAGCAGGCTGATCGTCAGCCGCACCGAGAACGGCCGGGACTGCTTCGTGGGCGTCGTGGTCGCCATGGGACACCTCCGTCACGCCCACCCTGCTGCGCACGGGGGTCTCGCGGCAGGGCCCTACGTCACCCTCGGCAGGCCGTTCAGGCCATGGTGTCGAGGATGGCGACGATGTCGTCCTCGGAGGTGCGCGGGTTGACGATGGCGAACCGCGTCAGCGTCTCCCCCTCGTGCGAGGTGGGCACCACGAACGCGAACTCCTCGGCCAGCAGCCGGTCCGACCACTCCTGGTAGTCAGCGGCGGTCCACCCGATCCGCCGGAACACCACGACCGACAGGTCCGGCTCGCGGACGACCTCGAGGTGGTCGCGCCGGGCGATCTCGGCGGCGGCGAACCGCGTGACCTCCAGCGTGCGCTCGACCGCCTCGGTGTAGGCATCGGTCCCGTGGGTGGCGAGGCTGAACCAGAACGGCAGCCCGCGGGCCCGCCGGGTCAGCCCGACGGAGTAGTCGGTGGGGTTCCAGTCGGGGGCCGCGGTGAGGACGTCGAGGTACGACGCGTGCTGGGTGTGCGCGGCGCGGGCCAGCGCGGGCTCGCGGTAGAGCAGGGCGCAGCAGTCGAATGGCGCGAACAGCCACTTGTGCGGGTCGACGATGAAGGAGTCGGCGTGCTCGATGCCCTCGTAGAGGTGGCGCACCGAGGGCGCGGCGAGACCCGCACCGCCGTACGCGCCGTCGACGTGGAACCAGATGCCGAACTCGCGACACACCGCGGCGACGGACTCGAGGTCGTCGACGATGCCGAAGTTGGTGGTGCCCGAGGTCGCGACGACGGCGAAGAACGTCTCCGGTCCGTGCTCGAGGAGCACCTCCCGCAGCTCGGGGCCGGTCAGTCGACCGCTGTCGTCGACCTGCACGCCGACGAACTCGGCGTCCATGACGTCGCAGGCCGACTGGATCGAGGAGTGCGCGCCGTGCGTGGCAGCGACCCGCCAGGGCCGAGCCCCCTCCCCCCGTCGGCCCGCCTGGGTCGCCTCCATGCGGGCTGTGTGGCGCGCAGCGACGAGCGCCGAGAGGTTGCCGATGGTGCCGCCCGGGACGAAGACGCCTCCGGCCTCCGGCGGCATGCCCACGAGGTCGGCGATCCAGCGCAGCGCCTGGTTCTCGGCGAAGACGGCCCCGGCACCCTCGAGCCACGAGCCGCCGTAGATCGACGACGCCCCCACGACGAGGTCGAACATGGCGGACGCCTCGGTCGGGGCGCACGGGATGAAGGACAGGTAGCGCGGGTGGTCGGTCGAGATGCAGGCCGGGGCGAGGTCCTCCTCGAACAGCTTGAGCGCCGCGAGGCCGCCGATGCCCTCGGGGGTGATCGTCAGGCCCGCCGAGACGTCGAGCTCGGCGAGCGTCCGGGGGCCGTCGAGGGGGACCGGGTCGAGCTTCAGCCGGTCGGCGGAGTAGGCGAGGATCGCGTCGCCGAGGGTCTCGAGCTGCTGGTCGCTGTAGCCGTGCACGCGGCGAAGTCTAGGCCCGCGCCACCGCGAACAGCTCCGCCCTCAGGGCCGCCACGTCGTCCACCGTGGCCACCGGTCCCGCGGCCTCCAGCGCGGCACGCAGGCCGGCTCCCCACGTCACGGCCAGCGCGCCCATACCCGCCGCCAGTGCGGCCTGGACGTCCACCGTCGCGTCGCCCACGTAGACGCAGTCCTGCGGGGCGGCGCCGAGCCGCGCCGCGGCGTGCAGGAGCGGGGCCGGGTGTGGCTTGTGGTGCGGCGTGGCCTCCTGCCCTGCCAGCACGTCGATGCGCTCGGCGAGGCCGACGGCCCGCAGCCCCAGCTCCACGGTCTCCGCCTTCTTCGACGACACGACCCCTGTCCGCGCGCCGGCGGCGTGCAGCTCGTCGAGGAGGGCCGGCACACCGTCGACGGTGCGGATGAGGGCGTCGTGGTTGGCGAGGTTCCAGCTGCGGTAGACGTCGGTGAGCTCCTGCCCGCGCCCCGGGTACCGCTCCTCCAGCACCGGCTGCAGCGGTCGGCCGATCCACGACCGCACCTCGTGCTCCGGCGCCTCCTCACCCAGCACCGCGGTGAGCGTGTGGCGGTAGGAGGCGACGATGAGGGGGATGGTGTCGGCCAGGGTGCCGTCGAAGTCGAAGAGCACCACGGGCCAGCGCAGGGAGGTCACCGGGCCAGCGTAGGCAGCCTCGACGCCCGCCCGCAGCGCGGGTGACCGGCCCCCTGCGCGCTCGCTCGTGCACTCGGGGATACGTTTCTGGGTATGCCGCCCGCCGCCCTCGCCGAGCTCGTGCACCCGTCGTGGGCGAGCGCGCTCGAGCCCGTGTCAGGGACGGTCGCGGCGATGGGCGAGTTCCTGCGCGCCGAGACCGCGGCCGGCCGCGGCTACCTCCCGGCAGGCGGCCACGTGCTGAGGGCGTTCGAGCAGCCACTGGACGCCGTGCGCGTCCTCATCGTCGGCCAGGACCCCTACCCGACCCCGGGCCACGCGGTCGGCCTGTCGTTCTCGGTGGCGCCCGACGTGCAGCCGGTCCCGCGGAGCCTGGCCAACATCTACACCGAGCTGCAGGCCGACCTCGGCGTCGAGCGGCCCACCACCGGCGACCTCTCCCCCTGGGCGGACCGCGGCGTCCTGCTGCTCAACCGCGTGCTCACCGTCCGCCCCGGCGCCCCCGCCAGCCACCGGGGCAAGGGCTGGGAGACCGTGACCGCCCAGGCCATCTCGGCGCTCGTGGCAGGTGGCGGCCCCCTGGTCGCGGTCCTCTGGGGCCGGGACGCCCGCAACCTCGCACCCCACCTCGGTGACGTCCCTCGCGTCGAGAGCGCCCACCCCTCACCCCTGTCCGCCCACTCGGGGTTCTTCGGCTCCCGCCCGTTCAGCCGGGCGAACGAGCTGCTCGCCCAGCAGGGGGCCGACCCCGTCGACTGGAGCCTGCCGTGACCGAGCTGCCCGAGAACGACCTGCCGGAGAACGAGACCCACCTGCCCGAGAGCGGCGGCAAGGTGTGGCACCGCTACGTCGCGATCGGCGACTCCTTCACCGAGGGGATGTCGGACGCCGACCCGACGCGTGCGAACGGCTACATCGGCTGGGCCGACCGCCTGGCGGGCCACCTCGCCACCATCGCCCACGAGGCCGGTGGCGACCTCTCCTACGCCAACCTCGCCGTACGGGGCCGGCTGCTCGCCGACGTCATCGGCCCGCAGCTCGACGCCGCGCTCGCCCTGGGGCCGGACCTCGTCTCCATGGTCGGCGGGGGCAACGACATCCTGCGGCCGAAGGCCGACCTCGACGCCATCGCTGCGCGCCTGGAGGCCGCGGTCGTGCGCCTGCGCGCGGCAGGCGCCGACGTCCTGTTGGCGACCCCGACCGACCCCGAGGGCGCCCCCCTGCTGCGCCACCTGCGCGGTCGGCACGCGATCCACTCCGCCAACATCTTCAGCATCGCCCAGCAGCACGGCTGCTACGTCATCAACCAGTGGGGCATGGACGCCCTCAAGGACTTCCGGCTGTGGTCCGAGGACCGCATCCACATGACGAGCGAGGGACACCGTCGCGTCGCGCTCAACGCCCTGTCCGCGCTCGGACACCCCACCGACCGCGCCGACTGGAGCACCCCGCTGCCGCCGCTGCCACCGGTGGGCCGCCGGGAGGCGACCGCGGCCAACGCCGCCTGGGCGCGGACCCACCTCGCCCCGTGGGTGCAGCGACGCCTGCGCGGGGAGTCCTCCGGCGACACGGTCACCGCCAAGCGCCCGGAGCTCATCCCGGTGGAGCCGGCCGCGCGCCGTCCCTGATCCCTGCACCCTGGTGTGCGGGCCGGACTCGGGCCGGACTCGGGCCGACCCCGGGCCGACCCCCGGGGCGCACGGCCCTGACCTCGGCGATTCAGGTAGTAGGACGTCCTACTACTACCATCGACGCCATGCCTGCCACCCGTCTGATGCCCACCGAGGAGGGCCAGGACCTCATCGACCTCACCCGCGAGATCTGCGCCAAGGAGCTCGCGCCGCTGGTCGACGAGGCGGAGCGCGCCGCGGCGACGACCCCGGCCCTGCCCCTCGAGGCCTTCCGCGTCCTCGGCCGTGCAGGGCTGCTCTCGCTCCCCTACCCCGAGGAGCACGGCGGCGCCGACCAGCCGTACGAGGTCTACCTGCAGGTCGTGGAGGAGATCGCGTCGGTGTGGATGAGCGTCGCGGTCGGCGTCTCCGTGCACGGGCTCACCTGCTACCCCGTGGCGACGTTCGGCACCGACGCGCAGAAGGCCGCGCTGCTGCCGGACATGCTCTCCGGCGACCAGCTCGGGGCCTACTGCCTCTCCGAGCGCAGCGCCGGCTCCGACGTCGCCGCCATGACGACGAAGGCGACGGCCGACGACGCAGCCGACCCCACGGCGTACCGGCTCAAGGGCACCAAGGCGTGGATCTCCCACGCCGGTCACGCCGACTTCTACACGACGTTTGCCCGCACGAGCGACGACGGCGCCCGCGGCCTGTCCTGCTTCGTGGTCCCGGGCGACGCGTCGGGGCTGTCGTTCGGCACCCCCGAGCGCAAGATGGGCCTGCACTGTGACACGGTCGGCGAGGTGCACTTCGACGGCGTCGAGGTCTCCGCCGACCGCCTCGTCGGGAAGCCGGGGCAGGGCATGTCGATCGCCCTCGCCGCGCTCGACTCCGGACGACTCGGGATCGCCGCAGCCGCAACGGGTCTCGCGCAGGCCGCCTTGGACCGCGCGGTCGACTACGCCAAGGACCGCCAGCAGTTCGGCCGCCCCATCGGCGACAACCAGGGCCTGGCCTTCCTGCTCGCCGACATGGAGGCCGCGGTCACCTCCGCGCGCGCCGCGTACCTCCACGCGGCCCGGCTGCGCGACGCCGGACGGCCGTTCGGCAAGGAGGCTGCGGTCGCGAAGCTCGTGGCCACCGACAACGCCATGCGCGTCACCACCGACGCGGTCCAGGTCCTCGGCGGCGCCGGCTACACCCAGGACTTCCCGCTCGAGCGCTACATGCGCGAGGCGAAGGTGACCCAGATCTTCGAGGGCACCAACCAGATCCAGCGTCTCGTCATCAGCCGCCAGCTGCTCCGCGGCTGACCCGACTCCCCAGCAGAGCTCCCCCACCAGCAGAGCCACCCGTCGCTGTCCGCGGCGCCCACCGAGAGGTCGAAAACCCTTGCAGATCAACGACTCCACCGTTGCCCTCGTCACCGGCGGCGCCTCCGGCCTCGGCGGCGCGACCGTCCGCCGGCTGCACGCCGAGGGCGCTGCCGTCGTCATCGTCGACCTCCCTGGCTCCCCCGGCCAAGCGCTGGCCGACGAGCTCGGCGACATGGTCACGTTCTCGCCGGCCGACGTGCGTGACGAGGCGCAGGTGCAGGCGGCCATCGACGCCGGGCGCCAGCTCGGCACCCTGCGCGTCGTCGTCAACTGCGCCGGTGTCGGCACCCCTGGCCGCGTCGTCGGCAAGCGCGGCCCCCTGCCGCTCGACGACTTCGCGAACGTCGTCAGCATCAACCTCGTCGGCACCTTCAACGTCCTGCGTCTCGCGGCCGCCGCGATGCTCGACAACGAGCCGGTCGACGGCGACCGCGGCGTCGTGGTCATGACCGCCTCCATCGCCGCCTACGACGGCCAGATCGGCCAGGCTGCGTACGCCGCGAGCAAGGGCGGCGTGGTCGGCCTCACCCTCAGCGCCGCCCGCGACCTGGCGGACAAGGGCATCCGGGTCATGACCGTGGCTCCCGGCACCTTCGAGACGCCCATGCTGTCGGGGCTGCCCGGCGACGTGAAGGCGGTCCTGGAGAAGCAGGTCCCGCACCCCTCTCGCCTCGGTCGGCCGGAGGAGTACGCCAACCTCGTGGCCCACATCGTCGACAACGCGATGCTCAACGGTGAGGTGATCCGCCTCGACGGCGCGCTGCGGATGCCGCCCCGCTGAACCACCCACGCCCCTGCCCGGACACCGTCCGGCCGCCGCTGCCCCGTTCGAGTGCCTGCACTCAGCGGGGCAGCGCGCGTTCCTCGGCGACGCTGTTGCCGCCGTCGACGACCAGGACCTGCCCCGTCGTGTAGCTCGCGCCCGGGCTCGCGAGGAAGGCGATCGCCGCAGCGACCTCCTCGGCCGTCCCCGAGCGCCCGACCGGCGTGGCCAGGCCCTCGGCCGCCTCGGCCGCCGTCTGCGAGCCGGTGGCCACCCAGCCGGGTGCGACCGCGTTGACGGTGATGCCGTGGGCCGCCTCGTCGACCGCGAGCGCACGGGTGAGCCCGACGAGCCCTGCCTTGGCGGCCGCATACGCCACCTCACCCCGCATCCCCATCACGGCGCCGGTCACGCTCGTGACCATGACCACCCGTCCCGACCCGCTCGTGCGCAGGTGCGGGAGCGCCGCCCGGGTGACGTGGAACGCGGTGTCGAGGTTGCGCTGCATCGACTCCGACCAGCGCCGTGGGGTGGTGGCGGCCAGGTCGCCCTCGAGGTAGTCAGGCCAGCTCGTCGAGACCATCCCGGCGTTGTTGACCAGGACGTCGAGGCGGCCGCCCCACTCGGCAGCGGCGTCGACGAGGTCGGCGGCCACGCCAGCGTCGGTGAGGTCGCCCACGAGGCCCAGGGCGTCGACACCGAGATCCTCGAGCTCGCGCGCCCGCTCCAGGGCGCGGTGCGTGGTGGCGGCAAGCACGACCCCGGCGCCGAGCGCGCCCAGGTGGCGCGCGGTGGCGAAGCCGATCCCGGTCGGGCTGCCGGCCCCGGTCACCAGGGCGGTGCGGCCGGACAGGTCGAGGAAGGACGGCAGCGACATCCCCGAAGTCTCCCCCGACCGCCCCGTCCCGCGGGCATGAATGGACCCGGCCAACTCATACTTGGCCGGGTCACCACCTGTCTAACAGGGGCGACGGCAGGGTGCAGGCACCGACACGCGACGGCCGGATGAACAGTGGCCGACGGCACCGGTGCCGCCCCTGCGCCAGTAGTGGTGGCAGGACAGGCGGTGGCGCCACCACTACTGACACGACGTCAGCAGTGGTGGCCCGGGAGGTCAGACGGAGGCGGCGAAGGCGTCCTCGAGGATGTCCAGGCCCTCGGACAGCAGCTCGTCGCCAGCCGACAGCGGCGGCAGGAACCGGAAGACGTTGCCGAACGTGCCACAGGTCAGGGTCACCAGGCCGGCGGCGTGGCAGGCCTTGTTGATCCGGCCGGTGAGGTCGGCGTCGGGCGTCTTCTTCGCCAGGTCGCTCACGAGCTCGACCGCGAGCATGGCGCCGCGACCGCGGATGTCGCCGATGACGCCGTACTTGTCGGCCAGGGCCTCCAGCCGCGGGCGGAACATCGCCTCGACCTGCTTCGCCCGGCCGCGCAGGTCCTCGGCCTTCATCGTCTCGATGGAGGCGAGGGCCGCGGCACACGCGACGGGGTTGCCGCCGTAGGTGCCACCCAGGCCGCCGGTGTGGATCGAGTCCATGACGTCCGCGCGCCCGGTGAGCGCCGCGAGCGGCATACCTCCCGCGATGCCCTTGGCGGTGGTGACGAGGTCGGGGACGACGCCCTCGTGCTCGGAGGCGAACCAGTCACCGGTGCGGCAGAAGCCGGTCTGCACCTCGTCGGCGATGAAGAGGATGCCGTGCTCGGTGCACCAGTCGGCGACCTTCTTGACGAATCCCGGTGCGGGCACGATGAACCCGCCCTCGCCCTGGATCGGCTCGAGGATGACGGCGGCGGTGTTGTCCTCGCCAACCTGGGCGTGGACGTCGGCGACGAAGGTCTCGAAGGCCTCGTCGGCGCAGCGCTCCGGGCCGGTGGGCCAGCGGTAGGGGTAGGCCATCTGCACGCGGTAGATCTCGTTGGCGAACGGCCCGAACCGGTGCTTGTACGGCATGTTCTTGGCGGTCAGCGCCATCGTCAGGTTGGTGCGGCCGTGGTAGGCGTGGTCGAACGCGACGACCGCCTGGCGGCCGGTGTGGTGGCGGGCCACCTTGACGGCGTTCTCGACGGCCTCGGACCCGGAGTTGAACAGCGCCGAGCGCTTCTCGTGGGTGCCCGGCGTGAGCTCGGCGAGCGCCTCCGCGACCTGGATGTACTCCTCGTACGGCGTGACCATGAAGCACGTGTGGGTGAAGTCGTTGACCTGCGCGGTGACGGCGTCGATGACCCGCTGGTTGCCGTTGCCGACCGTGGTCACGGCGATGCCCGAGCCGAAGTCGATGAGCTGGTTGCCGTCGACGTCGCGCAGGATGCCGCCGGACGCCTGCTCGACGTAGATCGGGAGGCCGGTGCCGACGCCGGCGGAGACCGCAGCGTTCTTGCGCTGCTGCAGGGCCTGGGACTTCGGGCCGGGGATGCTGGTGGCGAGGACGCGCTTCTGCTCGAGCATGGGGCGAGCATACGACCGGCCCCGAGGGCGCCGACAGGGCACGCGGGTGACGCCGCGGCGTACCGGCCCTAGGTTGGCTGCATGGCAGCCAAGGCTTCGTCGCCCGCCGTCGAGGTGGAGGTCGGCGAGCGCGACGTGCGCATCTCCAACCCGGACCGCGTGTACTTCCCCGCGCGCGGCGAGACCAAGCTCGACCTCGTCAACTACTACCTGTCGGTCGGTGACGGCATCGTCAACGCGCTGCGCGAGCGCCCCTGCATGCTGCACCGCTTCCCCGAGGGCGTGGCCGGCGAGAAGGTGCACCAGAAGCGCGTGCCCCACGGCGCTCCCCCGTGGCTGGAGACGGTGCGCGTGAAGTTCCCGCGCTACAACCGGACCGCCGACGAGCTGTGCGTCACCGAGCTCGCCCACGTCATCTGGGCGGTGCAGATGTCGACGGTCGAGTTCCACCCGTGGAACAGCCGGCGGGCCGACGTCGAGAAGCCCGACGAGTGGCGGATCGACCTCGACCCCGGCCCGGAGTGCCCGTGGGAACGCGTGCAGCGGGTGGCCCACGTCGCCCACGAGGTGCTCGACGACCTGGGTGCCGTCGGGTGGCCCAAGACCAGCGGCGGCTCCGGCCTGCACGTCTACGTCCGGATCAAGCCGGAGTGGGGTTTCAAGGACGTACGGCGCGCCGCCCTCGCCTTCGCCCGAGAGGTCGAGCGCCGCGCGCCCGAGGACGTGACGACGACCTGGTGGCGCAAGGACCGTGACCCCGCAGCACTGTTCGTCGACTACAACCAGAACGCGCGCGACCACACGATCGCGAGCGCCTACTCGGTGCGCGGCAACCCCGAGGGCACCGTCTCCACGCCGATCCGCTGGGACGAGGTCGACGCCGTCAGCCCCGGCGACTTCACCATCGCCACGGTCCCGGCGCGCTACGCGGAGCTCGGCGACCTGCACACCGGCATCGACGACGCCGTCTTCGAGATCGACCAGCTCGTCGAGTGGGCCGAACGCGACGAGCGGGACGGCGCCGAGGACCCGCCAGAGCCCGCAGAAGCGGGCTGAACCCCTCGTCAGGACCGCACCTGCGGATTTATACTGCTGGGTATGCCGCAGCTACGGATCCGTGACGCCGCCACCTTCTTGGGGGTGAGCGACGACACCGTGCGGCGGTGGGTCGACAGCGGGGCCCTGGCGGCGGAGACCGACGACGCGGGCCGCAAGGTCGTCGACGGCTACCAGGTCGCCCAGCTCGCGCGGGACCAGGCGCACACCGCGACCGACCCCTCGAACGTCGGGCGGTCGGCCCGCAACCGGTTCGTCGGCCTCGTGACCGACCTCAAGGTCGACACCGTCATGGCCCAGGTCGAGCTGCAGTGCGGACCGTTCCGGGTCGTCTCCCTCATGAGCAGCGAGGCCGTCCGCGACCTCGGTCTCGAGCTCGGCTCGGTGGCCATCGCCGTGGTCAAGTCCACCACCGTCATCGTCGAGACCCCCTTGGGAGCATCATGACCAGCCGCTCCCGCTGCGGCCGCCCAGCTGTCCTCGCCCTGGTCGCGGCCGCCTCGACGGTCGCGCTGGGCACCGCGGCCTGCGGCGGCTCCACGGGCTCCGCGGGCGGTACGACGTCCAGCCGCTCGTCGAGCTCGTCCTCGGGGCTGTCCGGCAGCATCACCGTCTTCGCGGCGGCGTCGCTGAAGAGGACGTTCACCCGGATCGGCGCCGACTTCGAGAAGGCGCACCCGGGCACGACGGTGACGTTCAGCTTCGCGGGGTCCTCCGACCTCGTCGCCCAGATCCAGCAGGGGGCGCCGGCCGACGTGTTCGCCTCGGCCGACACCGAGAACATGGACAAGGCCACCGCAGAGTCGCTCACCGCGGCCACCCCGGTCGTCTTCGCCTCCAACACCCTCGAGATCGCGGTCCCGCCGGGCAACCCTGCGAAGGTCGCCTCCCTCGCCGACCTCGGCAGGCCCGGGGTCAAGGTCGTCCTGTGCGCCCCGGCCGTCCCCTGCGGAGCAGCTGCCGCCAAGGTCGAGCAGGCGGCAGGCGTCGACATCAAGCCGGTCAGCGAGGAGCAGTCGGTGACCGACGTGCTCGGCAAGGTCAGCGCCGGGGAGGCGGACGCCGGGCTGGTCTACGTCACCGACGTGAAGGGCGCAGGCGACTCCGTCCAGGGCATCACCTTCCCCCAGTCCTCGGCCGTGGTGAACTCCTACCCGATCGCCTCCCTCAAGTCGTCGAGGAACAAGGCCGTCGCCGACGCGTTCGTGGCCGCCGTCACCAGCTCGGCGGGTCAGCAGGTCCTGGCTGCTGCCGGGTTCGCCGAGGCGCCGTGAGCCGCACCCACCGTCCACGGCTGGGGCTGCCCGGTTGGGTGTTCGTCCCTGCGGTCCTCGGTGCGGCATTCGTCGTGCTGCCGCTGCTCGCGATGCTCACCCGGGTGGACTGGACCCAGTTCCCCCAGCTCGTGACCTCGGACTCCTCGCGGGCCGCCCTGCTGCTCAGCCTGCGGACCTCGGCGGCCAGCACCGTGCTGTGCGTGGCCTTCGGCGTGCCGATGGCCGGGGTGCTGGCCCGCACGCAGTTCCGGGGGCAGTCGGTGCTGCGGTCGCTGGTCCTGCTGCCGCTGGTGCTGCCCCCGGTGGTCGGGGGCATCGCGCTGCTCTACACGTTCGGCCGCCGTGGGCTGCTCGGCCACACCCTCGAGGTGCTCGGACTGCAGGTCGCCTTCTCGACCGCTGCCGTCGTCCTCGCCCAGACGTTCGTGGCGCTGCCCTTCCTCGTCGTGAGCCTGGAGGGGGCCCTGCGCACAGGAGGGCAGCGCTACGAGGAGGTCGCGGCGACGCTCGGCGCCCGCCCGACCACGGTGTTCCTGCGCGTCACCCTGCCGCTGGTCCTGCCCGGGCTGGCCTCGGGCGCGGTGCTCGCCTTCGCCCGGGCCCTGGGCGAGTTCGGTGCGACGATCACGTTCGCCGGCAGCCTGCAGGGCGTGACCCGGACCCTGCCGCTGGAGATCTACCTGCAGCGCGAGACCGACCCGCAGGCGGCGGTCGCCCTCTCGCTCGTCCTCGTGGTCGTCGCCACGGTCGTCATCACCGTCACCCGTCGTTCGCGGAGCGCCCTGTGACCGTCGACCCGCCGTCCGACCGGTCCGTCGACCCAGCCGTCGACCCGGCTGAGGGCCCGACCCTCGGGGCGGGCCTCGACGCCACCCTGCGCGTCACCGGACGTGACCTCGACCTCCGGCTGCAGGTGCCGCGGGGGCGGACGCTGGCCCTCCTCGGCGCCAACGGTGCCGGAAAGTCCACGGCCCTCGCCTGCATGGCCGGGCTCCTGCGTCCCGACGGCGGTGAGGTCCGCCTCGGTGATCGGGTGCTCTCCTCCTCCCGCGGCTCCGGCACCTGGGTCCCGCCCCACGCGCGGGGAGTGGCCCTGCTCGCCCAGGAGGCGCGGCTCTTCCCGCACCTGTCGGTGGCGGACAACGTCGCGTTCGGCCCCCGCAGCGCGGGCGCCTCGCGGCGCGAGGCGCGCGAGCGGGCCGCCCACTGGCTGGCCGAGGTCGACGCGTCCGACCTCGGGCCGCGCCGACCGACGGCCCTCTCGGGCGGACAGGCCCAACGGGTCGCCATCGCCCGGGCGCTGGCGACCGAGCCGCAGGTGCTGCTGCTCGACGAGCCGCTGTCGGCCCTCGACGTCGAGGCCGCCCCCGCCATCAGGCAGCTCCTGCGCCGGGTGCTTCGGGACCGCACCACGGTGGTGGTCACCCACGACGTCCTCGACGCCGTGCTGCTCGCCGACGACGTCGCGGTCCTCGAGTCGGGGCGCGTCGTCGAGCAGGGTCCGACCACCCGGGTCCTGTCGCGCCCGAGGAGCGCCTTCGCCGCCCGGATCGCAGGGCTCAACCTGGTCCGCGGCACCGCCTCCGCATCCGGCGCGAGCACCGCGGTCACCACCCCGCAAGGACTGAGGGTCGAGGGCCTCACGGACGACTCCGTACCCGACGGGGAGGCCGCGGTCGCGGTCTTCAGCCCCAGCGCTGTGGGTGTCTACCGCGACGCCCCGCACGGCAGCCCCCGCACCACCGTCCGCGCGCGGGTGACCGACCTGGAGCCGCACGGGCACCAGGTACGGGTGCACACCCCGTACCTGTCCGCGGACGTCACGCCCGCGGCCCTCGCCGAGCTCGGCCTCTCTGTCGGCGACGAGGCCGTCCTGACCGTGAAGGCCAGCGAGGTGGCGGTCTACCCCGCCTAGGTGGTGGTACGGCGGTGCAGCTCGTCGATGATGGCCTGTTCGCGGGCCATCGCCGCCATCACCTCGGCCTCGGCCGCGGCGTCGTCGACCTCGCCGTCGAGGTGGCCGCCGGTGCGCACGACGTCCTCGAGGTGGGCCAGCTCGGTGAGCAGCTGACGGACCGACGGCTCGGCCGGCGCCTCGTCGGCCACCGGGAGGGACTCCGCCAGGGCTGCGGCCTCGACGAGGGAGGACGGCTCCACGAGGGTGGTGGGCTCCGCAGGCGGGGCGGGCTCCATCGGACGAACCGACTCCAGGAAATCGGTCATCGGCAGGCCTCCTTGCTCGCACGGCGATATGGGGGCTCCGACTGCTTGAAGCCTTGTGATCATCGTCCGATTTGTCCGGGGCGTCAATCGCAACGTCTCGCTCAGCGCCCTGCCCGAGTTCCCCCGAACGGCCGAGCCGCGGGCGAAGACCCGACCCACACTGCCGGCGTCGCCGCATACTCGGCCCGTGGCTCGCGAGGACTTCGCGGAGGTCCTCGCCCGCGCTCAGGCCGGTGACGAGGCGGCCTTCTCACGCCTCTGGATCGACCTCAACCCGCGGCTGGTGCGCTACCTGCGCATGGAGCCGGGACGGCAGGCCGAGGACCTCGCGGCCGAGACGTGGGTCAGCGTGGTCAAGGGACTCAAGCGCTTTCGCGGCGACGAGACCGCTTGGCACGCCTGGGTGTTCACCACCGCCCGACGGCGAGCACTGGACGACGCGCGCCGCCGAGCGCGCCGACCGCAGACCTCGGGTCCGGACGCTCTCGACCACCTCGCGGCGCGACCGGACCCCAGACCGTCCGACGGGACGGATGGTGCCGCCGAGGCACTGCGGCTGCTCTCCACACTGCCGCCGCTGCAGGCGGAGGTGCTGGCCCTGCGGGTGCTGGCCGAGCTGCCGGTCGACACCGTCGCGGCGATGTTGGGGCGCAGCCCGGGCGCGGTCCGCGTCGCCGCTCATCGGGGGCTGCGGACGCTGGCCGCCAGGCTCAGCCGCGAGGGTGTAACGCACTGAGCCGGGGCGGCGCTTCACTCCCCGTGACGAGCAACGACTTCGAGCCCCCCGTGGCGGACGACGCCGACCTGCCCCACCTGTCCGACGGGCAGGTGGAGGCGCTGCTGCGTGGACACCGGCCGGCCGACACCGCCCCCGGGACGGACCGTGCCGCCGACCTGGTGCACGCGTTGACCGGTCCTGCCGTTGCGTCGGAGCTCACCGGTTACCGGGCGGCCATGACCACCTACACCGACGCCTTCTCGATGCGCACCAGCAGCCGCCCGCGCCGCCTGCTGCTGTTGTCCTCACTCCTCGGCGCCAGGACCCTGGCGGGAGTGGCCGGCTCCGCCCTCGCACTCGGGGCCGTGGGCGCGGTGGTGCTCACCACCTCCGCACTCGGTCCCTCCCACGCCCCCGAGGCGCTGCCGCTGGCCACGGGTTCGACGACCACGACCGCCGCGTCGACGCACGCCCCGGACGACGCGGACCAGTCGGACGACGCCGACGAGAGCGAGAAGGACGGCACTGGATCCGGGTCCGCCACCGCAGCGGTGGGACCGGACGCCAAGGGGCCGGCCGCCTTCGGCCTGTGCAACGCCTGGGCGCACCACCAGGCCGAGGCCGGCACGACCGCGACCGCGGACACGTCCGTCGCCTTCCGCAACCTCGCCGAGGCCGCTGGTGGCGAGGGCAAGATCGCCGGCTACTGCGCGAACGTGCCCCACCCCGGGAACGCTGCCGCCAAGGCCCGGGGCAGCCACGGTTCCACGCCCGGTTCGGGGGGCAAGGGCAAGTCCACCAAGGCGCCCAAGCCCGCCAAGCCGACCAAGCCGACCAAGCCGCACAGCTCCAGCCACAGCGCCAGCCCCTCCGCCCGGCCCACGGCCAGGCCGCGGACGAGCGCCCCGACCCCCTCCCTCACGACACCGTCCCGGCCCGCGGTGACGGTCACGTCCTGAGGGCAGGCTGAGCGCCGGACCTTCGCGGACCACAGCACCGGCGCCGGGCAGCGTCCTGCCGTTGCTAGCCTCCTTGCACACCCCGGGAAAGGGCGGACGAGCTGGTGCGACGGTGGCAGGCCTGGACGCTGCACCGTCGCGTCCTGGTGGCGTCGGCCGCCGCGGTGACCTTCGTGATCGTCCTCGGGGTGGCTGCCTACGCGACCGCGCTCGACCGGGTCCTCTTCAGCGCGGCCCAGGACGCAGCCCGGGTGCAGGCCGCCGAGGTGGCCTCCGTCATCCACGACGGCGAGCAGCCGGCGGCCACGGCGCTGCGCGACATCCCCAGCCAGGGCTCGCTGCTCCAGGTCCTCGACGCGGACGGCCGGGTCGTCACCTCCTCCGAGCAGGCCCTGAGCCTGTCGGCCATCACGTCGCTGAGGCCCGCCCCGGGCGCCATCGACGTGGACCAGGTGGCCGGCATCCCCGGCGAGCTGGGTGAGCCGTACGCCATCGTCGTGGAGGGGGCGCGCGACCCCAGCGGTGCGGCATACGTCGTGGTCGTCGGCACGCCCCTCGACGTCGAGGCGAAGACGGTGCGGACCGCGACGATCCTGCTGGCGCTGGGCGCCTCCGCCCTGCTCGCCCTGCTGCTGTTCCTCATCAGCCGCGCGGTGCAGCAGGCGCTGCAGCCGGTCGAGCGGATCCGCAGCGAGGTCGCGCGCATCACCCGGGTCCGCGGGCGTGGGCACATCACGGTGCCGCCGACCGGCGACGAGATCGCCCGGCTCGCCGAGACGATGAACCTCATGCTGGCGCGGCTCGAGCAGTCCGACGCCACCACGCGACGCTTCATCTCCGACGCCTCCCACGAGCTGCGCAGCCCCCTCGCCACCATCCGCGCGGCTATCGAGGTGTCGCCCGCCGGGACGTCACACCCCGACCCGACGCGTGACGAGGTGATCCACGGTGAGGCCCTGCGCATGCAGCGTCTCGTCGACGACCTGCTCACGCTGGCGAAGGCCGACGACGGCCTCCCCCTCTCGCTGGAGGAGGTCGACGTCGACGACCTGGTCGAGGCCGAGGTACGCCGCCTGCGCGCCACCGGCGACGTCCCCGTCGTGGCGACGATCGCGGCGGCCCGCGTGCAGGGCGACCGGGTCCAGCTCTCACAGGCGCTGCGCAACCTGGTCGACAACGCCGCCCGCCACACCGAGGGCGGCGTGCAGCTCACCGTGTCGTCCACGGCGGACGACGTCGTGGTGACGGTGGACAACGACGGACCGCCCATCCCGGCCGACCGGCGCGAGCAGGTGTTCGACCGGTTCGCGCGCCTGGAGGAGTCCCGCGAGCGCGACAGCGGCGGCAGCGGGCTGGGCCTGGCGATCGTGCGCACCATCGTCACCGCCCACGGTGGCACCGTGCGGGCCACGCAGACGCCGGGCGGGCAGTGCCGGTTCGAGATCAGCCTGCCGGCGGCCGGACCACCGGTGGACGCCTGAGGGCCCCGGCCAGGACGGCTGGCAGCCAGTGACGGCGCGTCAGGAGCGCGCGCCCTCGCCTGCGGTCGCGGCGCGCTCCGCGACCGGTGCGCCACCCTCGACCGGCATCAACCGGTAGCCCATGCCCCGCACCGTCTCCAGCGACGTGACGCCGAACGCCACGTCGATCTTGCGGCGCAGGTACCCGATGTAGACCTCGACGATGTTGTCGCTGCCCTCGAACGCCTGGTCCCAGACGTTGTCGAGGATCTCCGCCTTGGACAGCACGACCTCGGGGTGTCGCATCATGAACTGCAGCACCGAGAACTCCTTGGCGGTCAAGGAGATCCGGTGACCGTTGCGCCGGACGATGCGCTTGTTCGGGTCGAGGTCGAGACCACCCACCGCGAGCACCACCGGACGGACCGGGGCACCGCGCCGTACGAGGGCGCGCAGGCGGGCGACGAGGACCGGGAAGCTGAACGGCTTGGTGAGGTAGTCGTCGGCCCCGAGGTCGAACGCGTCGGTCTGGTCGTACTCCCCGTCCTTGGCCGTCAGCATCATCGCGGGGGTCCAGATCTGCAGCTCGCGCAGGTTCTTCAGGACGTCGTAGCCGTGGCGGCGGGGAAGCATGATGTCCAGGACGATGACGTCGTACGGGTTCTCGGTGGCGAGCCACTGGCCGGTCACCCCGTCGTGGGCGACGTCGACGACGAAGCCCTCGTTGGTGAGGCCTCGGCGGATGGTCTCCGCCAGGGCCTTCTCGTCCTCAACGAGCAGGACGCGCATCGTCGACCCCCTCCACTGCGCCGGCCACCGGCTCCAGGCCTGCTCCACGGTCGCGTCCCAGACTAGGCACGTCGGCCTCCGCGTGGGGCGCAGCGGACCGCCCGGCTGCGCCGCGGTGGTGCAGCAGGCCGAGCGCCGCGACCGCGAGCGCCAGGACGAGCACGCCGAGCACCCAGCCGGCGGCCACGTCGGTGAACCAGTGGTAGCCGAGGTAGATGCGGCTCGCGCCCACCGTCACCGACGCGACGAGCCAGCCCGCCAGGGCGAGGGCACGCCCACCACGGTGCTCCGCGAGCCGGTCGGCGACCAGGAGCGCCACCAGGCCGAAGAACACGGTCGAGAACAAGGTGTGTCCCGAGGGGAACGAGTAGCCGGTGTCGACCGGGCCGAGGACGACGGAGGCCGGCGGCCGACCACGGCCGACGAGGTGCTTGACGCCGAGGGTCACCGCCGCCGACACGGCCATGGTCGCCCCGAAGTGCAGCGCCCGCAGGCGGTCCCGGCGCCGCACGGCCAGCCACACCACGACACCCGCGGTGAGAAGTCCCACCGCGACCTCGCTGCCCACCATGGTCACGACCTCGGCGAGGATCGTCAGGACGGGCGTGCGCAGGTGGACCGCGTCGGCGGTCACCGTGGGGTCGTAGGCGCTCAGGTCGCCGTGCTCCCCCACACCGTCCACCAGCCCCGCGACGGCAGCAGCCGCGAGGGCCGCGACGCCGGCTGCAGCGAGGGTGCGGACGCGCGTGGAGGGGGAGGCGGCGAGGCCGCGGGGCGTACGTCGCGCGGCCGCGGGCCCGGTGGGGACGGTGCTCATGGGCACTCCTGTCGAGGTTGCTGACCTCCAGAGTCGCGGCCGCCCCTGAGCGCTTCCTGAGGACGGGGAGCCGGCGGCAGGCGTCAGCGCAGAGCCACCCCGCCCGTGCGAGCTCAGACACGTCCGTCCTCAGCAACTGCTCAGCGGGTGGCGGTCATCGTGGGGCACCACGTGCCCTGAGGGGCGGGCCCCCAGGGGCGGGACTGACCGGCATTGACCATGGAGGCGCAGGTGGCACGACGAGGCACCCGCCTCCGGACGGCGGGCAAGGCGCTGGTCGCGCTGGCGCTCGGCGCCGGGGTGCTGTGGTGGCTGCTGCCGCGCACGTCGGGGGTGTCGTGGTCTGCGGCCGCCCACCTCATCGGCGGCATCGCCCCCCACCGCCTCGCCGGGCTCACGGCCCTGTGGGCGTGCGGGCTGCTCGTCCACTCGTTCGTGCTCACCGGCGCGCTGCCCGGCCTCAGCCGCCGCCGCGCCCTGACCCTCAGCCTCACCGGCAGCGCCGTGTCCAACGTCGCGCCGATGGGCGGAGCGCTCGGCGTCGCCCTCAACTGCAGCATGGCGCGGACCTGGCGGTTCCGGGACCGGTCGTTCGCGGCGTACCTCGTCGTGACCAACGCCTGGGACGTGCTCGCCAAGCTCGCCCTCCCGCTCGTCGCCCTCGTCGGCCTGCTTGCCGCCGGGGGCCTGCCCACCCGCGGGTTGCGCGCGGGCGCGCTCGCGGCGTCGCTGCTGCTCCTGGTCCTGGTCGCCGCCGGTGTCACGGCGCTGCGCAGCGACCGGGTGGCCACCGCGGTGGCCCGCTTCGTCACCGCCGCGGTCCGACGCGCGATGCCGCGGTCGGGAGCCGAGCGGGGAGACCGCCTCGCCGCCGCGCTGCTGCAGACCCGCCTGCGCATCCGGGGCGTCGTGAGCCGGACGTGGCCCCAGCTCACGCTCGGGATGGCGGGCTACCTCACCCTGCTCGCCGCCCTGCTGTGGTCCTGCCTGCACGCGGCGGGGGCACCGGTCCCCGTGTATGCCGTCCTGGCCGGCCTCGCCGTCGAACGCCTCCTCAGCCTCACCCCCGTGACGCCCGGTGGGACAGGGCTGGCGGAGGCGGGGACTGCCGGGACCCTGGTGGCCCTGGGCGCCAGCCCGCTCCCGGTGGTGGCAGGCGTGCTGCTCTACCGCGCGTTCACCTTCGTCCTGGAGATCCCGGTCGGTGGGCTCTGGCTCGGCCTCTGGCTGCTGGTCCGGGCCCGTGCGGCTGGCACCACGGGCACCCCGCCTCGGTCCGCGCTCCGGCTCCCCGCGTGAGGATCCTGCACGCCACCGACACGTTCGGCCCGACCCTCGGTGGCATCGAGGTCATGGTGGACCAGCTGGCCAGCGCCCAGGCGCGCGCCGGTCACGACGTCACCGTGCTCACCAGGACGCCGGGGCCCGACACGCCGCCGGCTCCCGGCACACCCGGCGTCTGCCGCCGGCCCGGGCGGCTGACGGCCCTGCTGCGCGAGGCCGACGTCGTGCACGGTCACGTCTCGGCCTGGTCACCGCTGGCCATGCGCGCGGTGGGCGACGGAGCGCGCGCCGATGTGCCGGCCGTCGCCACCGTGCACTCGATGTGGGGCGCGGCGTGGCCGGCCTTCCGGGCCGCCGCGGTGCTCGGCGGGTGGACCGGGCGCTCCGTGCAGTGGGCGGCCGTGAGCGATGCCGCCGCCCGACCGGTGCGCCGAGCCCTGCGCGAGCGCGAGGTCCTGGTCATCCCCAACGCCGTGGACACGGCGTTCTGGGCACCTCACACCGACCCTCGGCCTCGGCCGGAGGTGACCGTCGTGGCGGTGGGCCGCATGCACCGGCGCAAGCGGCCCCTGCGGCTGGTGTCGGTGCTCGAGCAGGCCCGGGCGAACGTGCCCGCTGCGACAGCCATCCGCGCAGTGGTGGTGGGTGACGGCCCCCAGCACCGGGCCTTCCGCCGCGAGGTGGCCGCGCGGGGGATGCAGTCCTGGGTGCACGCGCCGGGCAACCTCTCCCACGAGCAGATCCGGGCGCTGTACGCCGACGCCGACGTCTTCGTCGCGCCGGCGACCCTCGAGTCATTCGGCATCGCCGCCCTGGAGGCCCGCACGGCCGGGCTCGTCGTCCTCGCCCGGGAGCACACGGGTGTCGGCGCGTTCGTCGACCACGGTGTCGACGGCCTGTTGTCCGGCAGCGACGCCCAGATGGCCGAGCAGCTGGCCGACCTGTGCGCCGACCCCGTCACCCGCGGGCGGATGGCGGCCCACAACCGGGCGACCGTGCCCGCCCTGGACTGGGCGAACGTCCTGCACCGCAATGAGCACGCGTATGCCGCCGCCGGGGCGGTCGAGCACGCCTGTCTCTGCGTCCCGGTCGCCTAGCGGCGGACCTGGAGGCCGGTCCAGCCTCGCAGGTCAGCTCCCCAGGCCAGGCCCCGCAGGTCAGGCCAGAAGGTCACGCCTCGGCGTCCGTGTCGGTGTCGAGCGCCCGCTCGTAGAGCAGCTCGGCCAGCACCCGGGCCCGCTCCACGTCGAGACGGAACTCCTGCTGCAGGCCACCGGTCGACGTCACGGTGAGGACGACCTGGGGGTTCGCCTGGCCGGTGTGCCGACCGACTTCGACTCCCTCCAGGGGCACCACGCGGCGCAGGGCGGTGACCGGGTCACGCCGGGTGGTGGGGGCTCCTGCGGTGTCGTCCTCGTACTCCGCGAACAGCTCCCGCAGCGCAGTGCGCGTCGCCGGGTCGGAGAAGTCCACGAGCGGCCACAGGCCTGCGGTCAGCTCCACGGCCAGCCGCTCCTTGGCCGTGGCGTCGCGCGGGTCACCGGAGGGGAAGGAGCGCAGGGCCA
Source organism: Pedococcus sp. 2YAF34 (assembly GCF_052114585.1). NCBI lineage: Bacteria > Bacillati > Actinomycetota > Actinomycetes > Micrococcales > Intrasporangiaceae > Pedococcus > Pedococcus sp. 2YAF34. The sequence goes on along the minus strand of NZ_JBFRFA010000012.1, from coordinate 68,688 downwards.
GCCAGTCGTCCCACGTACTGGTGGCCGCCATCAGGGGTGGCCGGCCGTCCAGCGAGCTCATCGGTGTCCCGTCGGTCTTGGGGGTGGTGCTGCCTGCGAGGCTAGGTCGGCGCTCCTGAGACGGGGCTGTGTGCACGCGTGACCCCGGCGTCTGCGCCATGACTCACCCGGGGCCCGCCGCCACCGGACATGGCAGGACCCCGTCCGGGAAGGACGGGGTCCGGTCGTCTGCGAGGCCCGGCTTCGCGCGCAGGACCTGCTCCGCGACGGAAGGAGGGTGCGGTCAGACGGCGACGCCGCGCTGCATGGCCAGGCGCTCCTCGGGCGTGGTGCCGCCCCACACGCCATACGGCTCACGCACCGCCATCGCGTGCTCGAAGCACTGCTGGATCACCGGGCAGGTGGCACACAGCGCCTTGGCGCGCTGCTCCCGGCTCAGCCGGCGGTTGCCGCGCTCGGCCTCGTGGGGGAAGAACTCGTCGGGGTCCGTCGTGCGGCACGCGCCGTCGGTCTGCCACTCGTAGGAGCTCAACAGCGGCTTGGGAAGTCTCTTGATGCTGCTCATGTGGGGTCTCTCTCTCCTCGAGGCGCGAACCGAAGTGATTCACAACCTATGCAGAACTTGTTCGCAGTGCAACACCCTTGAAGAAGTTATAGGGTTCGGAGTGCCCGAGCAGGGGTCGTCGGTGGTGCACCACCCGCCGACGGGTCACCGGGCACCAAACGTCAGATCGGATGTCGTGGTCACCGAGTTCAAGCCGGGCCCACTGTCGACCGTGCCCACGGGGCTCGCCCGATGGGGGTATCCGCATGCCGGATGACCTCGTGGGCGCCGTCGAGTGGTCGGTGGGCACCGTCGCGGATCGGCTCGGTATCTCCGCGGCCACGCTGCGCACGTGGGACCGGCGCTACGGCGTCGGCCCGTCGCAGCGCACCGAGGGCGGCCACCGGCGCTACGGAGAGGAGGACATCCACCGGGTCCGGGTGATGGCCCGCTTCACCGCCCGGGGGGTCCCGGCCCAGAGCGCGGCCCGGGTCGCCCTCTCGATGGACAGCGAGCGCCTCACGATCGAGACCGACAGCGACCGGCCACAGGCGGGATCTCCCGTCAGGCACGGCACGGTGGAGGCCATCTGCTCGGCGGCCCTGTCGCTCGACGCCGAGAGCCTGTCGCGGATCTACCAGCGGTGCCTGCGCGAGCACGACCTGGTGACAGCCTGGACCGAGGTCTTCGCGCCGGCCCTGCGGTCGATGGGCGACCAGTGGGGCGGGGGCTCGCTGGGGGTGGAGTGCGAGCACCTCGCCAGCGAGGTCCTGGCGACCGAGCTGCGCACCGTCATCCGCCTCAACCGGCCCCGCACGACCGACACCTTCGTGGTGCTGGCCTGCGCCGACGAGGAGCAGCACCACCTGCCACTCCTGGCCGTCGAGGCCGAGCTCGCCCGCCACGGGGTCGCCGCCCTCGGGCTCGGCGCCCGGGTGCCTACCGAGGCGCTGGAGCACCTGCTCATGGCGCGCCGCCCCTCGAGGATCTTCCTCTGGGCGTCGATCGCGCGCCAGGTCGACGAGCGGCTCTGGCAGGTCCTGGCGGCCGTCCGCTGGCCCCTCGACGTGGTGCTCGGCGGGCCGGGCTGGCCGGTCGACCTCCCTGCCCCCGCCCACACGGTCACGGTGACCCGGGTGCACACCCTCGAAGGAGCCACCGAAACGCTCCTGGCAGCCCCCACACCCGGTGCTACCGTGCGGACATGACCCCGCAGGAGCTGGAGAACCTGGCTCACCTGCGCCGTGCGCGCGACCTGATCGACCGCGACTACGCCAAGCCGCTGGACGTCCCGACCATGGCGCAGCGGGCACTCATGTCCCCGGCGCACTTCTCGCGCCGCTTCCGCGCCGCGTACGGCGAGACCCCCTACAGCTACCTGATGATGCGCCGCATCGAGCGGGCCATGGCCCTGCTGCGCGAGGGCGTCAGCGTCACCGACGCGTGCATGCAGGTCGGGTGCACCTCGCTCGGCTCGTTCAGCTCACGGTTCTCGGAGATCGTCGGCGAGAGCCCCACGGCCTACCGGCGGCGAGAGCACCACGCGGTCAACGCCATGCCCTCCTGCGTCGCGAAGGCGCACACCCGACCGGTCCGTCGCGGATCGAGCAGGATCGGAGAAGCGCAGCGCCACCCCGCTGCCTAGGGTCGCTGCCATGAGCATCGCGCTGCAGTACTGCCACATCACCGTCAACGACGTCGACGAGTCGATCGCCTTCTACGGCGGAGCCCTGGGACTGGCGGTCCGCAACGACGTGGCCTCGGGCGGGTACCGCTGGGTCACCCTCGGCAGCGACGCCCAGCCCGGTCTGGAGATCGTCCTGTCCGAGCCCCATGCCGGACGCTCGCAGTCCGACGGCGACGCGCTCCAGGAGCTGCTGACCAAGGGCGTCCTGCCCAACTACGTCTTCCGCTCCGACGACGTCGATGCGACGTTCGAGACGGTCCGCGCGTCGGGCGCCGAGGTCCTCCAGGAGCCGATCGACCAGCCGTGGGGCCCACGCGACTGCGCGTTCCGCGACCCCTCGGGCAACACGGTCCGCATCGCCCAGGCGCCCACCGCCTAGCCCGCCGAGCCGCCAGCTGGCTCCACGACCTGCCGGGCACCGTGGCCGGCGTCGCTTGGTGCGCCGCCGGAGAGGCTGATCACGATGTCGAGCAGGCTCCGCACGGGTTCGTCCCTGCTGAAGGCGGGGTCCGAGAGCCCGGCGACGATGCGTTCGGCCACCACCGCCAGCTTGATGTTGTGCCGGCTCGAGTAGGCCCTCAGCAGGTCGAACGCGATGTCCTCCTCGACACCGAAGCTCAGCATCAGGGCACCCTTGGCCTGTTCGATCGCGGCCCGGTGCTCAACCGAGGCCGCGACCGCCGCCCGTGCCGTTTCGCGCATCGGTTCGGTGAGGTCGACGACGAAGCCGCTGAGCCGCTTCACCTTCCCGTCGACCGCCTCGCTCTGCCCCACGAACAGGAGCCTGCACTGCCGGTTGCCGGCATCGGTCATGTGGTAGGCACAGGAGTACGGTCCGGGCTGCTCGAGATGGCTCTTGAACCGCGACAGCATGACTGCCCGGTCCTCCTCGGCCATCCTCTCGAGCATCAGCTCGGTGGTCGGCTCCTCACCAGCGGACAGGGCGTGGAGGGCTCGCAGCCCGGCCGACCAGGTCCAGCGAGCGCTCTCGGCCTCGTACTCGAAGTACATGGTCTGACCGTCACTGTGCGCAGCTTCGAGGCGTGCCACGGCTTCCTCCTACATGGACGACCCTGCCCCGGGGATGTCTCAAGCGAGAAGGCCACTTCTTGACCGGGGCCCACGATACGACGGGCTGACGGGACCCGACAAGGGTTCAGACCGAGGGTCACGCGGCCGTCTCAGAGGTGGTGCATACCGGACGGCAGTCGCGGGTACAGGGGCATCGACAGACACTCGCACGAAGGACTCCGACGACGATGGAACCGATCCGGGAGACCCGCTTCGCCCTGACCGAGATGTCCCGTTTCCAGGACGAGGACATGACTGCCCAGTTCAACGCCATGGCCTCACGGGTGGCCACGATCGCCCCGGACTGCCTGGGCCTGACGTTGTCCTACCTCCGGGAGGGACTGTCCTTCACCTGGGCCGCAAGCAGCCTCGACGTGGCAGCGCTCGACGCAGTGCAGTACGTCGACGACGGACCGTGCGTCCGCGCCATGGAGCAGGCAAGCACCATAGCCGCAGGCGTCTCCGACCCCCTGGACGAGGACAGCTGGCTCCTGTTCGCGAGGGCGGAGAACACCGTCGGCGTCGAGAGCAGCCTGTCGATCCCCCTGATGGGGGAAGGCACCGTCGTGGGCGGCGTCAACTTCTACGGCAGCACGCCCACCGCCTTCGAGGGCCTGCACGACCAGCTTGCCGCGCAGTGCGGCGGCTGGGCCGATGGCGCGGTGACCAACGCCGAGCTGTCGCTGTCCGCCGTGCGGCGGGCGAAGCAAGCGCCGCAGCGGCTCATGGACCAGTACGTGACAGAGCAAGCGATCGGCATGCTCATGGCGGCTCACCGCATCAGCGCCGAAGTGGCCGCTCGACGGCTGCACGAGGGTGCCGAGCGTGCCGGCATCCACGACGCCGAACTCGCCAGGATCCTGGTCAAGAGCCGAGTGCTGTGACTGGGCCCTGTCCGCCAGCCTCGCCAGTCCCGACGGACGCGCCTCCTTCGCCTCAGGCGGGCCAGGCCTCCCGGCCCGGTCCGGCCACCTCCACCAGCTCCTGGCAAAGGCTCTCGGGGTCCCTGAAGACCCAGGTCGCCCCCGCTGCCCGGAGCTCCGCCTCGCTGGTGCCGCCGCACTCGAGGCCTACCGACCGCGCGCCGACCGCCCTGGCGGCCTCGACGTCCCAGACGGTGTCGCCGACCACGAGCACCTCCTTGGGCCGCAGGCCCATCCGCTCGATCGCCAGCTGGACGAGGTCCGGGCTCGGCTTGGACTGCTCGACGTCCTCGGACGTCACCACCACGTCCAGGTCGGGGTGCTCCAGCACGCCGAGCATGGCCTCCAGGTCGCGCCCGCCCGTGGACGAGGCGAGCGCGAGGGTCACGCCCTGGTGGTGGCACCACGACAGCAGGTGGCAGGCGCCCGGCAGCTCCTCGACCCGCTCGTGCCACGTCGCGAAGAGGACGTCGTGCGCCTTGACGAGGTCCTCGTCGCGCCGTTCGTCACGCCCGGCCCCCAGGACGTGCGGCATCAGCTGGTCGGGGCCCATCCCGACGGACCGGTGGAGGCTGGCCATCGGGACGACGTGGCCGGCGAGCTGGAAGGCCTGCCACCACGCGAGCGTGTGGATGTAGGTCGTGTCCACCAGGGTGCCGTCGAGGTCGAAGACGATGCCGAGGGGCACCCGCAAGGCTGGCTGTCCCGGCATCTGGCTCACCGGCGGTCACGCACGAGGGGCGGGGAGTGGATCATCAGGCACCTTCGGGTCCAGCGGCCTTCGCCGCAGCGGTATCGTCGCGGGCACTCTGCCCCACGCGCGCCGCGCTCAAACGTGCACGCAGGTGGGGTCACCTGCCGGCACCGCTGACACCGAGGGGGTGCTGCCACCCCCCGTGGCCCCGGAGGACGAGGCGGCGTCCCTCCCAGTCGACCGCGTCGACCTGGCCCCAGGGCACCTCGTGGTCGTCACGGTGCCACCACCTGAATCCCCGGGCAAGGGGCCAAGGACCCTGGTCGGTGAGGGTGCGGTAGCCGAGCTCGCCCCCGAGGGTGCGCGGACCGAACACGACCCCGGTCACCCGCAGGCGCCCCACCTCCAGGCCGCTCTGCTCGAACGCCTCGGCCCGCACCTCGCAGACGGTGCCCACCGAGGTGCGACCCGGGTCGACGACGCCGGCGCCCACCAGCGTGCTCAGCAGCCGCGTCCCCTCGGGCCGGTCGAGCTCCTCGTGCGCGTCCGGGGCATAGGTCGCGGTGCCCGCCAGCCGGTCGTCACCGGCCTTGGCGCCGGGGATCCTGCCGATGACGTGCTGCCGCAGCCACTGCTCCAGCCCGGCCGCCTCGTGCAGGACGCGTTCGGCATGGTCGCTGACCGTCACGGCCGATCCGATGTCCCGGACGTGGGACATCGGGACCATGAGCGGTCGAGGCCGCTCGCGAGGGTCGAGCCGCCGCCACGCGGCCACGATCCAGCGCCCGAGCAGGCCCGGCTGTCGAGGGCCGAGCGCACCGGGCCCCGTCACCAGCCCGACGACCAGCAGCCCGCTGCGGTCCTCGCGCAGGACCACATCGTCGACGTTGCCGAGCAGGGCTCCGCTGGGGCCGACCAGCTGGTGGTCCATCAGCCGCAGCACCAGGTCGACGGCGCGGCCCCGGCCCGGAGTCACTGCCCCGCCTTCGTCACGAGCATCAAGGGGATCGCCGCCACCGACGCGAGCACCACCAGCACGAGATAGACCACGCCCAGGCCGTTGGCCAGCCGCCCGTTCGCGTGCTCACCCATGTAGGTCCGGTCATTGGCGACCACGAGGATCGGGAAGTACGTCAGGGGAAGCGCGACGGCACTGAACACCACGGAGTACTCGGTGAGCATGACGGGGTCGACGGTGGTCAGGAGCAGGGCCACGCCACCGATGCATGACATGAGCAGGACGGTGTGGAAGCGGGAAGCGCGCAACGGCTCGACGTACTTGCCCCACTGCCAGCCGAGGTACTGGGCGATGCTGTAGCCGACGGAGAGCCCTGTCTCGCAGGCAGCGCCGAAGGTGGCCGCGAAGAAGCCCAGGAGCAGGAAGGCGAGCCCGATCTTCCCCAGGGCCAGCACCACCGGCAGGCCCGTCTGCCCGAGGGTGTCGACCGTGATGCCTCGCGGCAGGAAGACGAGGGTTGTGCACGCGGCGATCGCGAGGGACAGCAGGCCGCCGAGGGGGAAGCCGATGAAGACGTTGGCCCGCATGGTGCCCAGGTCCTTCGGTGACCACTTCTCCTCGACACCGCCGGAGCTGAAGAAGAACACCTCGTACGGCGTCATGGCCGCCCCGAAGAGCGCGATGGCGTAGTAGAGGTAGACGGGGTGCGACTCGTTCGCCGGCACCGTCGGATCGAGCGCACCATGTGCCAGGCTTCCCCAGTCGGGGCCGAGCGCCCACACGGCGACGGCGAAGGCCACGAGGGACAGCCCGGCGAGCCCGAACGCGTTCTCCAGCACCGCGAACTTCACGCGCCACAGCACCACCCACACCGCTGCCCCGGCCACCGGCATCCATAGGAACCGGTTGACGCTGGTGGCCAGCTCCAGGGCGAGCGCGACCCCGCCGATCTCCGCGGCCAGGGTCAGGAACGTCACGAGCATCGAGGCCACGAGGTTGGTGAGGCCGACCCGGGGCCCCAGCCGCTCGCGGATGAGGTCGAACGTCGCCCTGCCGCTGACAGCGGCGACTCGTCCGCACATCTCCGCGAAGACGCAGATGCCGAGCACCCCCACCACGACGACCCAGGCGAGCGACATGCCGAACCGTGAGCCCACCAGGGCGTTGGTGATGAGGTCACCGATGTCGACGAACCCGCCGATGGCCGTGAGGATGCCGAGCGCGATGGCGAAGACCCGCTTCACCGGTCCCCACCTCCCTCGTCCGCAGGCAGCGGGGGGTGCACCGCAGTCATCCCAGCGCCTTCCGGGCCCGCGCGAGCTCTGAGGTGCTCGCGTCCAGCTCGCCGAGCGCGGCCTTGAGCCCGCTCCGGTCGTTGCGTCGCAACGCGATACGGGTGTGCGCCAGTGCGTCGTCGGCGTTGCCGAGGAGGGTCAGCACCTGGTCGCGCAGCTGGTCCTGGCGGCGACTCGGCGGGTCGACCACGCCGAAGCTGGTCTCCACGCCTCCCATGGCGTTCTCGCTGTCCGTCACCACCGTGTCGGCGTAGGCGCCGGTCGACTTCCCCGCGAGCAGGCCGTCGACGGCCAGCCGGACCGTCGAGGTCTCGCTGGATGCGGACTCGAGGGCGCTCTTGGCGTTCTGCTCGAAGGCGCCCGAATCCAGGGCGGGGGCGATGCACCCGCTCAGCAGGACCACGGCGCAGCCCACAACGTACGTCGCCCGTCTGCGCATCACGGCCGCCGCCTCAACAGGACGGTGGCCAGCGCGACGAGCATCGCCAGGAAGACCAGCCAGGCGAGCCCGAGGGCGAACCCGTCGCTCATGGGGTTGTCGCGCTCATCACCCGGCTCCCTTCACGACCCTGTGGCCGCCGCGAGGCGCGCCATCTCCCGGGGCACCGCCGCCAGGACCTCCCGAGCGAGGAACCCCAGTGGGGCGACCTCGTCGGAGACGGCTCGGCCGGCAGCCTGGTGCAGGGCGACCGCCCAGGCCGCCGCGCCCTCGGGCGGCAGGCCGCGACCGAGCAGCCCCACCAGCACTCCGGCCTTCACGTCGCCGGACCCGGCCACCCCGAGGCCCGGGACACCTCCGGCCAGGCTCCAGGCGGTCCGCGAGTCCGGCGCCGCGACGACGGTCTGCTCGCCACCGGTGACGACGGTCGCCCCGGTGCGTTCGACGAGCTCGACGCACGACTCGACCAGGCGATGGTGCACCTCGTCAGCATCGCGCCCCAGCGTCTCGGCGAGCTCCGACTCGTTGGGGGTGAGGACGGCTCGTCCTTCGAGGTGCGCCAGGCCGTCGGGGTGCGCGGTCACGTAGGCCATGCCCAGGGCGTCCACCACGACGGGGCAGCGCAGGTGGGGCAGGACCTGCTCAAGGAAGGCGCACGCGCGCTCCGGCGACAGGAGCCCCGGCCCGAGCAGCACCGCATCGCAGTCCGCCGCCAGCTCGAGGACGTGCTCCGCCGCCTCGGGGGCGATCTCGCCCTCATCGGTCTCCGGCAGGGCCGTCACGAAGGCCTCCGGCAGGGCGACGCTGGCCGCCACCGCCACGCTGCCGACCGTGGCGACCTGCGGCTTGCCGGCGCCTGCGCGGACCGCCGCCTCGGCCGCGAGCAGGACCGCACCGGGCGTGTGCCGGCTCCCGCCCACGACGACGACCCGGCCCCGCTGCTCCTTGCCCCCGGAGGCGTCGGGCAACGGCCACCGCGCCAGCGCGGCGGGGTCGAGGTCCTGGACGTCGCGGCTCACGGGACCGGTCCCCTGCCCGCGTGCTCGCGCTCGTGCGTGGGCTCCGCGCCCTCGGCCCGCACCGCGGCAGCCGAGGCGTAGTCCACGAGCGCGGGCACACCGCCGGGTCCGCGGTGGTAGGTGGTGGTCGACCCGTTCGGCATCGGCACCTTGGCATCGAGCGCCAGGACTGCCTCCTCGTCCATCCCGTCGAGGACGTAGCGGAAGCACGTGATGACCGCCTGGTGGGTGAAGATCCACAACCGGTCCGTCGCCGCCCGGGCGCCGACGTCGCGCAGGAAGGACCGCACGCGCAGGGCGACATCACACCAGCTCTCCCCTCCCGGGGGCCGGTAGTAGAACTTCCCCACGTGCTCGCGGCGGGCCGCCTCGGCGGGGTACTCGGCCCGGATACCGGTGCCGGTGAGCCCGTCGAAAACCCCGAGCTCGCGCTCACGCAGGCGCTCGTCGTGGTGGACGGGCAGCCGCAGGCCCGCCGTCTCCATCGCCGTCCGCGCCGTGTCGGCGCTGCGGCGGTACGGCGAGCTCGCCACCGCGGTCGGGACCGCCGTCTCGGGGAGGTCGGCGAGGTGCCGGCCGAGCGCCCGGGCCTGGTTCACACCGGTGTCCGACAGCGGGACGTCCGCGTCCCTCGCGTCGAGCTCGAGGCGGGCGGCGCCGGCGCCGCGAGCCGCGCGGTCGGCGAGGTTGCCGATGCTCTCGCCGTGGCGCACGAGGACGAGTCGTGCAGGCCCCAGTCGTTGCATGTCGAGCATCGTGATCAGCCCTCCCGCGGCACCTCGCCGCGCCAGCTGCCGGTGGCCTCCTGGTTGCTCTCCACGAGGAGGCGGAACCTCTTGAGGTCGCCCTTGGCGCGTCGCTCGATGACGCCCAGGGCGTCGCCCACGTGCTCCACGAGGCCGTGCGGGTCCAGGTCGAGCTGGAGCGACACGTTGGTCCTGCGGTCCTCCACGCGGTGGAAGTCGACGACTCCCGCGTGCTGCACCTCGCCGTCGGCCTTCCACGCGACCCGGACCTCGGGGATCTGCTCGGTGATCGTGGCGTCGAACTCGCGGTGCACCCCCGCGATGCTGACCCTCCAGTGCAGGTGGCGGTCGTCGAGCTGGGTGACCTCGTCCACCCCCTCCATGAACAGGGGGAAGTCCTCGAACTGCGTCCACTGGTTGTAGACGGTGGTGATGTCGCTCGCGACGTCGATGTGCGCTTCGGCGGTGGTCACGGGTCTCCTCTCGTCAGGCGGCAGCGGGATGTCAGGCTCTTCCCTGTCGCTACCCGGTCCCCGTGCCGACAAACGCCCGTGCGGCGGTGCGCCGGTTTGGCACCGGGGCGGTGGGGCACCACAGGAGCGGCACGACAGCTGGAGGCGAGAGGAGGCAGGGATGATCCGCATCGGCACTTCCGGTTGGCGCTACCCCTCGTGGCGTGGCGACTTCTACCCGGCGGGGCTGCGCCAGCGTGACGAGCTCGCCTACCTCAGCCGCCTGCTCACCGCGGTGGAGGTCAACGGGTCGTTCTACTCGCTGCAGCGACCCAGCAGCTATGCCGCGTGGGCTGCGCAGGTGCCCGCGGGCTTTCCCTTCGCCGTGAAGGGCGGCCGGTTCATCACGCACCTGCGCCAGCTGGTGGAGGTGGAGACACCCCTCGCCAACTTCTTCGCCTCCGGTGTCCTGGCCCTCGGAGCCAAGCTGGGCCCGGTCCTGTGGCAGCTGCCCGCCCGGCAGGCCTTCGACGAGGACCGGCTCACTCGGTTCTTCGACCTGCTGCCCCGGACGACCGACGAGGCTGCGGCACTGGCGGCGCGGCACGGCCCGAAGCTCACCGGGGACCGGGTCCTCACGACCACCACCGTGAGCCTCCCGATCCACCACGTGCTCGAGCCACGCCACGAGAGCTTCCGCTCCGCCCGCGCCCGAGACCTGTTGCGGGCACACGACATCGGGACCGTGGTGTCCGACAGTGCGGGCACCTGGCCGATGTTCGACGCGGTCACCTCGGACGTCGTCTACGTGCGGCTGCACGGAGACACCGAGCTGTACACGAGCGGGTACTCGCCCGCGGCCCTGGCGACGTGGGCGGACCGGGTAAGCGGCTGGGCCGACGAGGGCCTCGAGGTCCACGTCTACTTCGACAACGACGCGCGGGGCCATGCCCCGCACGACGCACGGGCCCTGCTCGAGGCGCTCGGCCTGGCACCGGAGCCGGTGGACCTGCCTCCCCTCCGTCAGGTTTCGGCGCGTCGTCGGCGGGTAGGTCCGTGACAGCCGCGGTCGAGGAGACCGCGCGTCCAGCACTCGTTGAAAGAACAGGATGGACATGAGCGAGACATACGGAACCACCGGCACCGAGCAGTTCGACACCCCGCGTGACCTCGGCGCAGTCGAGGTCACCCCGGGCGTCACCTCCGGCGCTGCCGACACCGCCTCGAGCGGCATGTCCGGCTCCGCCACCACAGGCGGCACCTCCGGCGGTTCGTCGGGTAGCTCCGGCACCACGGACGTCGCCAAGGACGAGGCACGCGCCACCGGCCAGCAGGCCAAGGAGGGCGCACGGCACGTCGCCGAGGTCGGCAAGGACGAGGCGAAGAACGTCGCCCAGGAGACGGGTCAGCAGGCGAAGGAGCTCTGGCAGCAGACCCGCAGCCAGCTCCTGGACCAGAGCGCCCAGCAGCAGACCCGGGTGGCCGACGGCCTCCGCTCCCTCAGCGAGGAGCTGTCGGGCATGGCCCGCGGCTCCGAGCAGCAGGGCGTCGCCAGCGACCTGGCGCACCAGGCGTCGCAGCGCATGGGCGACGTCGCGAGCTGGCTCGACCAGCGCGACCCCGGCTCCCTGGTGTCGGAGGTCAAGCAGTTCGCCCGGCAGCGGCCCGGCACCTTCCTCGCCGCCGCTGCGGTGGTCGGCCTTGTCGGCGGCCGGCTGAGCCGGGGCCTCGTGGCCGAGCACCAGGACCAGCAGGGCGGCAGCTCGTCCACCGGCGGCTCCGCCGGTGAGGGCTACACCGCCACCGCCCCGGTCCCGGTCGACCACAGCACCGCCGGGTACTCCGCCTACGGCTCCCCCACCGGCACGGTCACCTCGGCCGCGCCGCACCCCGTCACCGACCCGGTGGTCGAGGCGGGTGGCATCACGGGGGTCGACGGTCCCGTCGGCTGGACCGCTCCCGAGGCGGGCGAGCTCCCCCGATGAGCCACCAGGACCCCCGGCTGGACGACCCGTCCAACCGGTCGTTGAGCAACGTCGGCGACATCTTCGCCGACATCAGCCGAGACCTCTCCACCTTGATCCGGCAGGAGACGGAGCTGGCCAAGGCCGAGCTGCGTGAGTCGGCCACCCGGGCCGGCACGGGCGCAGGGATGCTCGGAGGTGCCGGCGTCGCCGGACACTTCGTGCTGCTCTTCCTGTCGATCGCCCTCTGGTGGAGCCTCGGCAGCGCCATCGGGCGCGGCTGGTCCGCCGTCGTGGTCGCGGTCATCTGGGCCGTCATCGCCGCGGTCCTGGCCGCCATGGGACGCAGCAAGCTCAAGCAGGTCAAGGGAATTCCACAGACGCAAGCCACCGCGCGCGAGATCCCCGACGCGCTGAAAGGGAACGAGGACAAGCGATGACCAACAACCCTGATGAGATCCGTCGTGAGATCGAGGACACCCGCGGCCGGCTGAGCAGCGACGTCAACGCGCTCACCGAGACCGTGAGCCCGTCCAACGTCGCCCGTCGCCAGGCCGACAAGGTCGCCGGAGCGGCGACATCGGTCAAGGAGCGCGTGATGGGCGTTGCCGGCGACGTGGGCAGCACCGGCTCCGACGCCGCCTCCAGCGTCTCGGGCGCCGCCTCCACCGTGGGTCACGCACCCATGGCCGCGGCCAGCGGTGCGAAGCGCCGCACCGAGGGCAACCCCCTCGCCGCAGGCCTGATCGCCCTCGGCGCCGGCTGGCTCATCGGCTCGATGCTGCCGGCCTCCGAGAAGGAGAAGCAGGCGGCCAGTGCCGTCAAGGAGAAGGCTCAGCCGCTCATGGAGGAGGCCAAGAGCGTCGCCCAGGACACGGCGCAGCAGCTCAAGGAGCCGGCCATGGACGCGGCCCAGAGCGTCAAGGAGACGGCCATCGAGGCCAAGGAGAACGTCACCGAGGAGGGCAGGTCGACCGCCGACGACGTGAAGTCGCAGGCGCAGTCCTCCGCCGAGACGGTGCGCTCCACGCAGTAGGTGGATGGAGCGGTACGCCGCTCACGAAGGGGAAGGGCGGGAGCTGGTGCTCCCGCCCTTCCTCGTGTCCGGCGCCGCTCGGTGAGGCTGCGCTCGGTATGGCGCTGCGGCGCTCAGCCCTGCTTGGCGCTGGTGGCGATGCCGTCGAGGATGTGCCGCTGGGCGAACGCGAACACGATGATCATCGGCAGCGTCGCCAGCAGGGTGGCCGCCATCGCGATCTCCCAGTGGTACTCGCCCGAGAGGGCGAAGCTGTCGACGATGAGCTTCAGGCCACGCGGCATCGTGAAGTAGCTCTCGGTCTGCAGGTAGATCAGCGGCTTCATCAGGTCCGACCAGCTCGCCTGCAGCTCGAAGACGAACACGATGATGAGCGCAGGCCGGGCCAGGGGCAGCGCGATCCGTCGGAACATGCCGAAGTAGCTGCAGCCGTCGACGCGGGCCGCCTCGAAGAGCTCACGCGGTATGCCGAGGAAGAACTGGCGCAGCAGGAAGATGTAGAAGGCCGAGCCGAACAGGTTCTGGGCCCACAGCGGGACCTGGGTGTCGACCATGCCCAGGTGGTTCCAGATCAGGTAGACCGGGATCATCGTGACCGCCCCGGGCAGCATCATCGTCGACAGCACGAGGCCGAAGACCAGCCCGCGGCCGCGGAAGCGGAAGTAGGCGAACCCGAACGCCACGAGCGCGCTCGAGAGCGTCACCGTCGTCGCGGCCATGAGGCCGACGACCACCGAGTTGACGAGCCACTGCAGGACCGGGCCGGCCCGCCACACCTCGACGAAGTTGTGCCACTGCACGTCGGACGGGATGAGCCTGTTGTCGAACACCTGGGACTTGGGCTTCAGCGCCGCACTGACCAGCCAGACCAGCGGGTAGACGAAGGCGGCCGTGGCCAGCCACAGCAGGGCCAGCCGCAGCGGCGACCACCACGACCACGAACGGGGACCCGGACGCGAGGGGGCCGACGGAGCACCCTCACCCCACCCGGTGCCCGGTCCCACGTCCTTGCCGGCAGAGGCCGCCGCGGCTGCAGGTGGGGTGGACTCGTCCAGGGCGCTCATCGGCTCTCCCCCTCGTAGTAGACGAACCGGTTGCCGATCCGGAACTGCAGGGCGGTGATGAGCAGGATGATGACGAACAGCAGCCAGGCCATGGACGACGCGAAGCCCATCTTGAAGAACTGGAACGCGTTCTGGAACAGGTAGACCATGTAGACGAGCGACTCGTCGGAGGCGGTCGCCTTCTGCTGTGGCCCGTAGAACATCGTGTAGGCCTGGTCGAACATCTGCATCGCCGCGATGGTGTGCGTGATGACGGTGAAGAACAGGGCGCCGGAGATCATCGGGAGCGTGATGTGCCAGAAGCGGCGCACGGGTCCGGCGCCGTCGAGCATGGCCGCCTCGTGCAGCTGCCGCGGCACGTTGTGCAACGCCGCGAGGTAGATGACGATGCTGCCGCCGACGGTCCACAGGCTCACCACGGCCAGCGACGGCTTCAGCCACGCCGGGTCGGTGGTCCAGTTGGGCCCGTCGATGCCGACCCACCCGAGCACCTCGTTGACCAGGCCACGCTGTCCGTTGAGCAGCAGCAGGAACATCGCGCCCGCCGCCACGGCCGGAGTCATCACCGGCAGGTAGAAGGCCGTGCGGAAGAAGCCCGCCATCCGCCCGACCCGCTGCAGCAGCATGGCCAGCCCGAGGGCCACGGCCGTGCCGAGCGGCACGAACATCGCGGCATACGTGAAGGTGTTGGCCAGGGACGTCCTGACCCGGGGGTCGGACCAGAGGTCGCGGTAGTTCTCGAGCCCGACAGCGTGCGACTGCCCGACGAGCGAGTAGTCCGTGAACGACAGCACCAGGCTCACGACCATCGGCCCCGCCGTGAACACGAGGAACCCGACGATCCACGGCGCGATGAACCACCAGCCTCCCCGGCTCTCGTGCCGGCTCACCGCGCTGCGGGAGGCTCTTCTACCCACCGGAGACCTTCGAGTACGCCGCCTGGGCCTCCTTCTGCGCCTGGTCCAGTGCTGCCTTGGCGGACTGGCCACCGAGGGCCCGGGCCACGCCGCTCTTCCACGCCGCGTCGATCTCCGCGCCCGCCGGGGAGGGGTTGAGCGCCTTGGCCGAGTCGAGGGTGGCGTAGAACGCCTGGATGGCCTGCTCGAAGCCGGCGTCGGGGGCCTTGGTGAGGTACTTCTCGCGGATCTGGTCGTCGGCCTGCTTGTTGGCGGTGAACAGACCGGTGAAGAAGCTGCCGTCCTTCTTCACCGTCGCCATCCGCGCCTCGGCGGCCTTCATCCAGGTGTCCGTCGTGGTCATCGTCTTGGCCCAGGCGCACGCGGCCTTGGGGTTCTTGGCGCCCTTCGGGATCGCCCAGGCCTGGCCGCCGAGGGTGCTCACCGGCTTGCCGTCGCGACCCAGGATGGGGGCGGCGCCGAGCTGCAGGCCGGCCTTGCGCGAGTCGCGCAGGACGTTGACGTACCAGTTCTCCATGGGGAAGGCCGCGATCGAGCCAACCGTGAGCGGGTTCTTCTCGCCGAAGATGTCGTAGGAGTCGCGGAACGCCTTGAAGTTGCCCCAGCCGCCCTGGTCCTTCACGAGACCGAGGGCGAAGTCGAGGGCCTCGACGGCCTTGGGGTCGTTGAGGTTCGGAGACCCGTCGGCCTTGACGATCTCGGCGCCGTTGATGGCAGCCCACAGCGGGAAGGAGTCGGGCAGCTTGGGGTCGTAGCCGATCCGCTTGATCTTGATGCCCGAGCCCTCGTAGAGCTTGGCGGAGGTCGCCTTCAGCGCGGCCCAGTCCTTGGTCTGGATGTCGTCGACGGTGAGGCCGGCCGCCTTGACCGTCTTGGCGTCGACGAGGTCGACGGACACGATGTAGAACTCCGGGATGCCATACGGCTTGTCCTTGTAGGTGACCGACCGCATGGCCGCCGGCCGGTACTGCCCGGTGTCGACCTGCTGGCCCGAGACGCAGTCGGACAACGGCTGGAGGGCGCCCTTCGCGGCGTAGGTGCCGATGAGGTTGCGGTCGATGTAGACGAGGTCCGGCGGGTTGCCGCTGGCGAGCGCGGTGAGGAACTGCTGGGCGTCGAAGTCACCCTTGTTGTGGGTGACGCTGACGTCCGGGTAGGCCTTCTGGAAGGCGCTGATGCGGGCTTGGGCCACCTCGTCCTCGCCCCCGAAGCCCATGATGTTGAGCTTGCCGGACGGGGTCCCGGACCACGTGCTGCCGGACTTCCCCGAGCTGTCGCCCCCGCCGAAGCTCTTGCTCCCCACGCCGGCACAGCCGGTGGCGAGCAGGATCGGCACCAGGCTGAGGACGGCGAGTCGTCTGCGGGTCATCGAGGGCACCTCCGTCGCAGGGCCACCCTGGTTGACAGCCCCTTCCCGCGGCTCTTACCCCGCCCTCCGGTGGAGAAACGCCTCTCGCCCTGCGCCCCGCAGCGGCCCCGTGCAGACCGCCACGCGAAGGGCGCCCACCGGCAGCCGGCGGGCGCCCTTCCCGGCACCTCCCTGTTCACCTCAGGCGTGGATCTCCCGACGCCCCTGGGCGGTGCCGGTGATCGCGATCTTGCGCGGCTTCGCCTTCTCCGCCACCGGGACCTGCAGGCTCAGCACCCCGCCCTCGTACTGCGCCGAGATGTGCTCGGTGTCGAGGTTGTCCCCCAGCACCAGCTGCCGGCTGAAGACCCCCCGGGGCCGCTCCGCTGCGATGGCCTCCGCGTCACTGGCACGCGAGGGACGCTCCGCCCTCACCGTGACGACGTTGCGCTCGACGTCCAGGTCGATCGAGTCCGGGTCGACGCCCGGCAGGTCGAACTCGACGTGGAACACGTCGCCGTCGCGCCACGCATCCATCGGCATCACCGAAGGGCGGGCCATCGTCCCGTGGGTGCCGAACACCTGCTGGGTGAGCCGGTCCAGCTCTCGGAACGGGTCGGTCTGCATCAGCATCGTCTCCACCTCCGTCATTTCTGGTCCTGATGCATTCCACTGCCACGGATCGGGCCGCGATCTGTGGCATCTGGTATAGATTTCTTCTAGCACTTGGCAGAGCTGGACGCAAGTACCAGCCGACGAGCTCGATCGCATGCGGCGCATCCGTGACCTGCTCCAGGCCGGGCTGAACCTTGCCGGCATCGGCATGGTTCGGGACCTCGGGGCCCAGAACCGGGAGCTGCGTGCGGCACAGAGGGCCGGCCACGGGCGCGCTGACCAGCCGGGCGGGCGGGCCGAACCGGGGGCGGGACGAAGTCGGGCCCTTGGTCCCGCGTACCGGCCCCGCGCTGCCGCGAGGCTCTGGGCGGAGGTCGTGGAAGGCCTCCCTATTCGAGCGATTTTGGGCTAGAAAGGGGCCGAAGGTGAGAGCAGCGCGGCACTCCGGCAGGGAGGACGAGCGATGAGGGAGCACGCCACCGCCACTTCGGCGGGCACGCCCACGCGTGCGCTGGTCCTCGCCACGACCGGCTTCGCCATCAACTTCTGGGCGTGGGCCCTCCTCAGCCCGCTCGGGCCGCGGTTCAAGGACCTGCTCGCGCTGTCCTCGGGGCAGCAGGCCCTCGTGGTGGCCGTCCCGGTCATCGTCGGCTCGGTCGGTCGCATCCCCGTAGGCGCCCTGACCGACCGTTTCGGCGGCCGGGTGATGTTCCCCATCGTGTCTCTGGCGACCGTCGTGCCGGTGCTCTTCATCGGCCTGCTGGGCCAGGACTCTCTCGCGGGGCTGCTCGTCGGCGGCTTCTTCCTCGGCATCGGCGGCACCGCGTTCGCCATCGGGGTGCCGCTCGTCAACGCGTGGTTCCCGCCCGAGCGGCGCGGGTTCGCGATCGGCGTCTTCGGCGCCGGCATGGGCGGCACCGCGGTCAGCGCCCTGACCACCGTGCGCCTGGTCACCGAGGTGGGCGACAAGGCACCCTTCCTCATCACCGCGCTCGCGCTCGTGGCGTATGCAGCGCTGGCCTGGCTCTTCCTTCGCGACGCACCGGGGCGCGTGGTCCCGACCACCTCGGTGCTGAGCCGCCTCGGGGCTGCCGCGCGGCTGCCCATCGCGTGGCAGGCGTGCGTCCTCTACGCCATCGCTTTCGGCGGCTACGTCGCCTTCTCCGTCTACCTGCCGGCCTACCTCAAGACCGCCTACGGCCTCGAGCAGGCCGACGCCGCCAACCGGATGGCGGGCTTCGTGGTCCTGGCCGTGGTGATGCGCCCGGTGGGCGGCTGGCTCGCCGACCGGGTCGGCGCGGTCACCGTGCTGGCCTGGGTGTTCGCGGTCGTCGCCGCCGGTGCGGCGCTGCAGGCCACGACCCCCGACCTCATGCCGGTCGGCACCATCGCGTTCCTCGCGATGGCCGCCGCCCTCGGAGCCGGCAGCGGTGCGACGTTCGCGCTCGTGGCGAGGAGCGCGCCGCCCGCACAGGTCGGCTCCGTCACCGGGCTCGTCGGGGCGGCCGGTGGCCTCGGCGGCTTCGTGCCTCCGCTGATCATGAGCAGCGTCTACGCCAGCCGCGGCTCCTACGGCCTCGGGCTGGTCCTGCTCGCGCTGGTGGCCCTCGGGTGCCTGGCCCTGTCGCTGACGATCGTCCGCTCGACAGCCAGGGCCCGCGAGGTCGGTGTCGCCCGTGTGTGAGTACTGCGGCTGCCAGGACATCGCTGCCATCGCCGAGCTCACCCGCGAGCACGACGCCGTCGTCGCCGAGATCGCCCACGTCCGGGTGGCCGTCCGTGAGGGTGATGTCGACGGGGCAGCGGTGGTGGCGCGGCGGATCAGCGCCATCCTGCGACCCCACACCGCGGTCGAGGAGCACGGCCTGTTCCCCCACCTGGCCCACGACTTCCTCGGCCACATCGCTGTCCTCCAGCGAGAGCACAGTGAGATCGAGACGGTCCTGGCCGAAGCCGCGTCCCCGACCTCCCCCGGCCCTGGCTGGCTTCCCCGGTTGCTGGAGGCCATGGAGCGCCTGCGCGACCACATCCTCAAGGAGCAGGACGGGCTCTTCCCCGCCTCACTGTCGGTCCTCGACGAGTCCGGGTGGGCCTCGGTGGAGGCCGCCCGCGCGCTGGCCGGCTCAGGCCTCTCCGCTGCCCGGACCGAGGCGTCCGACCGCCACGGCCACGCGCACGACCAGCCGCACAACCACCCGCCCGACCACCCGCACGACCACCCGCACGACCCTGTCCTGACCCGCCGAGCAGGAGGCGCCGTCCTTTGACCACCACGAGCAGGTCGACGTCCAGCGGGCCCGGGATCGACGGGCCCCTCACCGAGGCCCTCGTGGGCACGCGCCGCTTCTTCACCCGGGCGGAGGTGTCCGCCGACGGGCGCACGATGACGGCCAAGGGCGGCCGCGCCGGCGACGCGTTCTACCGCGACCGGTGGAGCCACGACAAGGTCGTGCGCTCGACCCACGGCGTCAACTGCACCGGCTCCTGCTCGTGGAAGGTCTACGTCAAGGACGGGATCATCACCTGGGAGTCGCAGCAGACCGACTACCCCACCACCGGTCCCGATCGACCGGAGTACGAGCCGCGCGGCTGTCCGCGCGGCGCCGCCTTCTCCTGGTACACCTACTCCCCCACCAGGATCCGCTACCCCTATGTGCGCGGGGTGCTCCTGGAGATGTACCGGGAGGCGAAGGCCCGGCTGGGCGACCCGGTGCTGGCGTGGGCCGACGTCGTCGGCGACCCCGAGAAGGCCAGTCGCTACAAGGCCGCCCGTGGCAAGGGCGGCCTCGTCCGTGCCACCTGGACCGAGGCGGCCGAGATGGTCGCCGCCGCCAACGTCCACACCATCAAGGCCTGGGGACCTGACCGGATCGCCGGCTTCTCGCCGATCCCGGCGATGTCCATGGTCAGCCACGCCTCCGGCGCCCGCTTCACCTCCCTCATCGGCGGCTCGATGCTGTCCTTCTACGACTGGTACGCCGACCTGCCGGTGGCCTCGCCGCAGATCTGGGGAGACCAGACCGACGTCCCGGAGTCCGGTGACTGGTGGGACGCCGGCTACCTCGTGATGTGGGGCTCGAACGTCCCCGTGACCCGCACGCCCGACGCCCACTGGATGGCCGAGGCGCGGTACCGCGGCCAGAAGGTCGTCGTCGTCGCGCCGGACTATGCCGACAACGTCAAGTTCGCCGACGAGTGGCTGCCCGCCGCCCCCGGCACCGACGGGGCCCTCGCCATGGCCATGGGCCACGTGGTGCTCAAGGAGTTCTTCGTCGACCGACAGGTCGACTACTTCGAGGACTACACCCGCCGCTTCACCGACCTGCCCTTCCTCGTCTGCCTGGAGGAGTACGGCGCGCCTGCAGCTGACGACGGGCGCGCCACCGACGGCGCGCGGCCGCTGCGGCCGGGCAAGTTCCTCACCGCCGCGGACCTCGGCGGCGAGCGGGCACGCACGGAGAACGCGGCCTTCCGCACCGTCCTGGTCGACTCTGTCACCGGCGAGCCGGTCGTGCCGAACGGCACCCTCGGCGACCGCTTCGGCGACGAGGGCGAGGGCCGCTGGAACCTCGACCTCGGGGACGTGGTGCCGGCCCTGAGCCTGCTGGACTCGACCACCGAGACGGCTGTGGTCGACCTGCCCCGGTTCGACCTGCCCAAGGGTGCGTCGGAGGTTGTGCGCCGCGGCGTCCCTGTGCGACGGGTGGGTGACCGGCTGGTGACCACCGTCTTCGATGTGCTCCTCGCGCAGTACGGCGTGGGCCGCGACGGGCTCCCCGGTGCGTGGCCGTCCGGGTACGACGACCCGGACGGGCTGTACACCCCAGCCTGGCAGCAGCCCATCACCGGCGTCCCCGGCGCTGCGGTGTCACGCATCGCCCGGGAGTTCGCGCAGAACGCCGCCGACACCGGCGGCCGGTCCATGATCATCGTCGGGGCCGGGACCAACCACTGGTTCCACTCCGACGAGACCTACCGGTGCATGCTGCTGCTGACCACCATCACCGGGTGCCAGGGACGCAACGGCGGTGGCTGGGCGCACTACGTGGGGCAGGAGAAGGCGCGGCCGATCACCGGGTGGGCGCAGATGGCGTTCGGCCTGGACTGGGTGCGCCCGCCGCGGCAGATGATCCAGACGGCGTACTGGTACCTGCACACCGACCAGTTCCACTACGACCACTACACGGCCGACTCTCTCGCGGGTGCCACGGGTACGGGGATCTTCGAGGGGATGAGCACCCACGACCAGCTGGCGCTGTCGGCTCGCCTCGGGTGGATGCCGTCCTACCCCACGTTCGACCGCAACCCCCTCGACCTCGCCGACGAGGCGGAGGCCGCGGGGAAGCCCGTCGGTGACCACGTCGTCGAGCAGCTGAAGTCGGGTGCGCTCCGCTTCGCCTGCGAGGACCCGGACGCCCCGGAGAACTGGCCGCGGGTGCTGATGATGTGGCGTGCCAACCTGTTCGGCTCCTCGGCCAAGGGCAACGAGTACTTCCTGAAGCACCTGCTGGGCACCGACAGCTCGGTCTCGGCGGTGCCCGACGAGGACGGCCTGCCCAAGGGCAAGCTCGACCTGCTGTGCACCGTCGACTTCCGGATGACCAGCTCGACGATCTTCAGCGACGTCGTCCTGCCGGCCGCCACCTGGTACGAGAAGCACGACATCAACACCACCGACATGCACCCGTTCATCCACTCGTTCAACCCGGCCATCAGCCCGCCGTGGCAGACCCGCACGGACTGGGACGCCTTCCAGAGCATCGCGGAGGCGTTCGCACCGCTCGGGGCCAAGCACCTCGGCGTGCGCAAGGACGTCGTGGCCGTGCCCCTGTTGCACGACACCGCCGATGCCATGGCCACCCCCCACGGGCGGGTGCTCGACTGGGCCAAGGGCGAGTGCGAGCCGATCCCGGGGCGGACCATGCCCAAGCTCGTCGTGGTCGAGCGCGACTACGGAGCGATCTTCGACCAGATGGGGGCTCTCGGACCGCTCATGGAGAAGCTGGGCACGACGCAGAAGGGCGTGACCTACGACGTACGGCGCGAGGTGGAGCACCTGCTCCACAAGAACGGTCCCGTCCGCGGCGGCACGGCCGCAGGGCGCCCGTCGCTCAAGGACGCCCGTCACGTCGCCGAGACGATCATGGCGCTGTCCGGCACGACGAACGGGCACCTCGCCACCCAGGGCTTCAAGACCCTCGAGCGGCGCACCGGGCAGCTGATGCACGACCTCGCCGCCGAGCACGAGGGCAAGATGATCAGCTTCGCCGACACCCAGGCGGCACCCGTACCCGTCATCACGAGCCCGGAGTGGTCGGGCTCGGAGTCGGGCGGACGCCGCTACTCCCCCTTCACGATCAACGTCGAACGCCTCAAGCCCTGGCACACCCTCACGGGCCGCCAGCACTTCTACCTCGACCACGACTGGATGCAGGAGCTCGGCGAGGGGCTGCCCGTCTACAAGCCACCGCTCGACATGACGCAGATCTTCGGAGAGGCCGAGATCGGCACCCAGAACGAGCTCGGGGTGTCGGTGCGCTACCTCACCCCGCACAACAAGTGGTCCATCCACAGCGAGTACCAGGACAACCTGTTCATGCTCTCGCTGTCACGCGGCGGACAGGCGATCTGGATCTCCGACAAGGACGCGGCCAAGGTCGGCATCAGGGACAACGACTGGGTCGAGGCGGTCAACCGCAACGGCGTCGTCAACGCCCGGGCCATCGTCAGCCACCGCATGCCCGAGGGGACTGTCTACATGCACCACGCGCAGGACCGGCTCATCGACGTGCCGCTCACCGAGAAGACGGGGCGCCGCGGCGGCATCCACAACTCGCTCACCCGGATCCTCATGAAACCCAGCCACCTCATCGGCGGCTACGCCCAGCTGTCGTTCGCCTTCAACTACCTCGGGCCCACGGGCAACCAGCGTGACGAGGTCACCATGATCCGCCGCCGCAGCCAGGAGGTGCAGTACTGATGAGGGTGATGGCGCAGATGGCCATGGTCATGAACCTCGACAAGTGCATCGGGTGCCACACCTGCTCGGTGACGTGCAAGCAGGCGTGGACCAACCGCTCGGGCGTGGAGTACGTCTGGTTCAACAACGTGGAGACCCGCCCCGGCCTGGGCTACCCGCGCACCTACGAGGACCAGGAGACCTGGCAGGGAGGCTGGGTGCTGGGCCGCAACGGCCGGCTCGCGCTGCGGGCCGGCGGGCGGTGGAAGAAGCTCGCCAACATCTTCTCCAACCCCAAGCTCCCGTCGATCGAGGACTACTACGAGCCCTGGACCTACGACTACGAGACGCTGCTGAACGCCCCTGCGCAGCAACACTTCCCGGTCGCGCGCCCAATCTCGCTCATCACAGGCAAGCCGATGAACGTCAGCTGGTCGGCCAACTGGGACGACAACCTCGGCGGTAGCCACGACAACGCCCAGCGCGACGTGATGCTCAAGGGCATCACCGACAAGGTCGTCATGGAGTTCGAGAAGACCTTCATGTTCTACCTGCCGCGCATCTGCGAGCACTGCCTCAACCCGTCGTGCGCCGCCTCGTGCCCGAGCGGCGCGATCTACAAGCGCTCCGAGGACGGCATCGTCCTCGTCGACCAGGACAAGTGCCGCGGCTGGCGGATGTGCGTGTCCGGCTGCCCCTACAAGAAGGTCTACTTCAACCACCGCACCGGCAAGGCCGAGAAGTGCACGTTCTGCTACCCCCGCGTCGAGGTCGGGATCCCGACCGTCTGCTCGGAGACGTGCGTCGGCCGGCTGCGCTACCTCGGCCTGGTGCTGTACGACGCCGACCGTGTCCTCGAGGCAGCGTCCGTCGAGGACGAGCACGCCCTGTACGAGGCGCAGCGCTCCGTGCTGCTCGACCCTCACGACCCGGAGGTGCAGCGGGAGGCGGCTCGCGCCGGCATACCCGAGGACTGGGTGAGGGCCGCCCAACGGTCACCGGTGCACGCGCTCATCAACCGGTTCAAGGTCGCCCTGCCCCTGCATCCGGAGTACCGCACCATGCCGATGGTCTGGTACATCCCGCCGCTGTCGCCGGTGGTCGACGTGGTCCGGGACACCGGCCACGACGCCGAGGACCGCGGCAACCTCTTCGCCGCCATCGAGACGCTGCGGATCCCGGTGGAGTACCTCGCAAACCTGTTCACCGCAGGCGACCCGGCCCCGGTCGAGGCGGTCCTGCGCAAGCTCGCCGCCATGCGCTCCTACATGCGCGACATCAACCTCGGCCGCGACCCCGACGACTCGATCCCCGAGGCGGTCGGCATGGACGGGGAGTCGATGTACGACATGTTCCGGTTGCTGGCGCTGGCCAAGTACGACGAGCGCTACGTCATCCCCACCGCCCACGCGGAGCAGGCCCACGCGCTCGAGGAGCTCGCCACCGAGTGCTCCCTCGACTACGAGGGCGGGCCCGGGATGATGGGCGAGTCCGGCCCGTTCGGTGAGGGGTCGGGCGAGCTGACACCCGTGGCCGTCGAGAACTTCCAGATGCTCAAGCAGCGCCAGACCGCCGACGACCTCAGCGGCGACGACGCCCCGGGGCGGGATCGGACGCGGGGCCGGGTCAACCTCCTCAACTGGGACGGCAAGGGCTCCCCGCGGGGCCTGTTCCCCAAGAAGCCGCCGGAGGACCAGCAGTGAGCCCGCGCCGCAACCGCCACCCGGGCCCGCGCCTGCGCGACCGCGACCTCGCAGCCACGTGGCAGGTCGTCTCGGTCCTGCTCGACTACCCCACCGAGGAGTGGCACGAGCGACTGCCGGTGCTGGGCGGCGCCGTCGCCTCGCTGCCGACCCCGGTGCGCGACCCGCTCCAGGCGTTCCTGCGCACCGCCTCGGCCACGCCCGTGGGTGAGCTGCAGCGCGACTACGTCGAGACCTTCGACGTCACCCGCCGCGGCTGCCTCTACCTGACGTACTTCGCGCACGGCGACACCCGCAAGCGCGGCCTGGCCCTGGTCCAGTTCAAGCAGGCCTACCGCCGCGCGGGCGTCGAGCTCGAGGCCGACGAGCTGCCCGACCACCTGGCCGTGGTGCTGGAGTTCGGGGCGTCGTACGACAAGGACGTCGCCTGGCAGCTGCTCAACGACCACCGCGCGGGCATCGAGGTGCTGCGGATGGCGTTGGCGGACAAGGACTCCCCCTGGCACGACGTCGTCGCGGCCCTGGTGGCCACCCTGCCCGAGCTACGGGGCGAGGACGCGGACAAGCTCGCCGCCCTCGTCGCGCAGGGCCCGCCGGCCGAGGAGGTCGGGCTCGACCTCGCGCCGTACGCGCTGGACCCCCGCCTCAACCCCCGACCGAGCGAGTCCGTCGAGCTCGGCCCGACCATCCCCGTGGGAGCACCCTGATGGACACGTTGGCCTGGGTGATCTTCCCCTACATCTGCCTGGCCGTCTTCGTCGTCGGCCACTACTGGCGCTGGACCTACGACAAGTTCGGCTGGACCACCCGGTCGAGCCAGCTCTACGAGAACCGCCTGCTGCGCTGGGGCAGCCCGTTGTTCCACTTCGGGCTGCTCGGTGTCGTCGGCGGCCACGTCGTGGGGCTCATCGTGCCGAAGAGCTGGACCGAGGCGGTCGGCGTCAGCGAGGGCGTCTACCACTTCCTGGCCGTGAGCCTGGGCGGCATCGCCGGCGTCGCGACCATCGCCGGGCTCGCGATCCTGGTGTACCGGCGCCGCACGGTCGGGCCGGTGTTCATGGCGACGACCCGCATGGACAAGCTGATGTACGTGTTCCTCGCCGCGGTGATCCTCCTCGGCATGTGGAACACCGTGGCCAGCAGCATCTTCGGCGACTACGACTACCGCGACGGCGTGTCCCTGTGGTTCCGCAGCATCTTCACCTTCCAGCCGCGCTCGGAGCTGATCTCCTCGGCACCGTTCGGGTTCCAGCTGCACGCGCTGGTCGCGTTCAGCCTCTTCGCCCTCTGGCCGTTCACCCGCCTCGTGCACGTGTTCAGCGCCCCGGTCGGCTACCTCACCAGGCCCTACATCGTCTACCGCAGCCGTGACGAGGCCTCCCGCGGCACCCGGGCGCCCGCGCGGGGCTGGGAGCGCTGAGCCGTACCCGGTTCAGAGCCGGCTCGGAGCCGGGTCGGGTCGGAGCCGGGTCGGGTCCGGGTCGGGTTCGGGGCGAACCCCTGCTCCGGTCGGCCCGGGCCTGCCATCATGGCGACATGGCAGTCGGGTCGCGCGAGGAGCCGACCGCCGACGACCGCGCGGACGCGTCCCTCGACGGCCGCCTGACCGGGCTCGCGCGGGTGACCGCCGAGCTGATCCGTGCCTCGACCGCCGAAGCAGTCACCCGGATCGTCGTCGAG
This sequence comes from Pedococcus sp. 2YAF34, assembly GCF_052114585.1. Taxonomy (NCBI): domain Bacteria; kingdom Bacillati; phylum Actinomycetota; class Actinomycetes; order Micrococcales; family Intrasporangiaceae; genus Pedococcus; species Pedococcus sp. 2YAF34. The sequence continues at coordinate 42,574 of NZ_JBFRFA010000012.1, read as the reverse complement.
CACATCGCCGAGGCGGTCGGTGCCACCATCGCCTCGCTCAACCTCCTGGTCGGCCCCGACGTCGTGCGCCTCCTGGGGCTGCGCGGGGGTGACGAGGGCGACGCAGAGGCGTACGCCACCTACCCCATGTCCATGGCCAACCCGGCCACGCAGGTCATCCGGTCGGGGAGGCGCCTGATGCTCGTCGGTCGCGACGCCATCGTGGATGCCTTCCCGGACACCCCGCGCATCGACCGGGGCGACCGGTCGCTGCTCGTCCTGCCGCTCGGCACCGCGACGGGCACCATCGGGGCCGTCAGCCTGTCCTTTCCCGGGCGCCGCGACTTCCAGCCGGCAGAGCTGGACTTCCTCGACATCCTGGCCGACAGCTGCGCCCAGGCGCTGCTGCGGATCCGGGCCGAGGCGGACGCCGCCGCCCGGCAGGCCCAGCTGTCGTTCCTGGCCGAGGCGTCGGCCGAGCTCGCCAGCAGCCTCGACTACGAGGCGACCCTGACGCGGGTGGCGGAGCTCGCGGTGCCCACCTTCGCGGACTGGTGCGCGATCGACCTGGTCAAGGACGACCGGCTGAGGCGCCTGGCAGTGGCCCACGTCGACCCGGCGAAGGTCGAGTACGCCCACGAGCTCGCGGAGCGCTACCCCACCGACCCCGCCGCCACCAACGGTCCCTGGCAGGTCATGCGCACCGGCGCCAGCGAGCTCATCCCCGAGATCACCGACGAGCTGCTGGTCGCCGCCGCCCGTGACGAGGAGCACCTGCGCATCGCCCGCGAGCTCGGGCTGTACAGCGCGATCACCGTGCCGCTCGTCGCGCGCAGCCGCACCCTGGGCGTCATCACCTGGGTGCGGGCGGAGTCGAAGCAGGCCTACGTGCAGGACGACCTCGAGTTCGCCGAGGAGCTCGCCCGTCGCGCCGCGGTGTCCATCGACAACTCCGAGCTGCACAGCGAGACCCTGGCCGTGGCCGTCCGCCTGCAGCACGCCGTGCTGCCGGCGGGACTGCCCGTCGTCGCAGGGTGCGACGTCGCCGCGTGCTACACCGCGTCGGGACGCACGGAGGTCGGCGGTGACTTCTACGACGTGATCGCGCTCAGCGGTGGCCGCGTCGCCCTCTTCGTCGGGGACGTCATGGGCCGGGGCGTCCAGGCCGCAGCGTCGATGGCGCAGATGCGGGCGTCCGTGCGGGCCTACATCGCCACCGACCCGCTGCCCGACGTGGTGCTGGCCAAGCTCGACCACATGCTCGCGGAGTACGGCAACGAGCAGCTGGTCACGCTCGCCTACGTCCTGGTCGACCCGGCGCGCGACGAGCTCCTCATCGCCAACGCGGGCCACCCGGCGCCGATCCTGCTGCGGGCCGACTCCTCGGTCGAGCAGCTGCCCAGCGCCGACGGTCCGCCGCTCGCGGTCCTCGAGGGCGGGCGGCGTCGGCACGTCGTGAGGTTCTGCTCCGGCGACACCGTCGTGCTGTTCACGGACGGGCTCATCGAGCGGCGTACCGAGGACATCGACAAGGGCAGGGAGAGGCTCACGGCGGCCCTGGCCTCGCTGACGGGCGACGACCTGGGGAGCGGCTTGCGACTGGCCGTGGCCACCATGGGCGCTGACGCGCACGAGGACGACGTGGCCGCGGTGGCCCTGCGCCGACACCCCGGGCGTCCGCTCTAGGCGCGCAGGACCTTCTCGAGCGGTCGGCCCTTGGCCAGCTCGTCGACCAGCTTGTCCAGGTAGCGGATCTTCTGCATGAGTGGGTCGTCGACCTCCTCCACCCGCACCCCGCAGACCGTGCCGGTGATCGCCGAGGCGCGCGGGTTGAGCTCGACCTGGTCGAAGAACGCCTCGAACGTCGTGCCCGACTCGAGGTGGCGGTGCAGCGCCGGCTCGTCGAGCCCGGTGAGCCAGGCGATGACCTCGTCGAGCTCCGCCTGCGTGCGGCCCTTCTTCTCCACCTTGGCCAGGTAGAGGGGGTAGACCGAGGCGAGGCTCATGGCGAAGACCCTTTTCGCCCGGCGGTTCTCAGACTGCTGCGTCGCCATCGCTCGCCCCCCTCTGGTGCGTTCCCGCGCTGCCCGGCCAGTGCTTCGCGGACGTTGGCGATGCTACTCCGGGAGCCGGCGTCGGCGACCCGCCCAGAGGCGCTGACCCGCGACCGCGCCTGCCACTACGGTCCTCGTATGGGGAGACGTCGAAGCCGCCTGGCGGCCGTGGCCGCGGTGGGGCTCGTCGTCCTCGTGACGTGCACGGTGCTGGCCGTGCACGCGCACACCACGGCCTTCGGCTGGTTCGCGTACGCCCCGCTGTCGGAGCAGTCACGGCTCCCAAGCGTGGTCAGCGACCGTGAGCTCGTCGCGTGGGCCGGCGCGGTGCTCGGGCTGGTGCTGCTGGCCGGGTGCCTCGGCTACGCCCTGGGGAGCCGGCCCGCCGACGGTCGCGCGAGGCGCGCGGACCGGTAGGCCGGCTCGCGCAGCCTGGCCACGGCTGCGTACTGCGTCGTGCCCGGCAGCGGGTTCGCGACGGGGTCGAAGCGGTCGGGGGCGTCATCGACGCCGTCCCATGCCACGGCCAGCGTGGCGAACCGGTGCCAGGTGCCCTGACCGTGCGACCACGACAGCACGTACCGCGCCGGCCACGGCTGGGTGAGGCGGTCGACGGGGTCGAGGCGCACGAGCAGGGGGCGCCCTGCCGCACGAACGGGGAGCAGGGTCGTCTGCGCACCGTGGCGGCCCGGTCGCCGCGGGACGAGCAGGTGGCGGGTCCACCGACCGACACCGGTGCTGGCGAAGAGCAGGTCACTGCGGGCGTCGTCGGCGTCGACGGGCAGCACGCGGAGGGCGAACCCCTCGATGTCAGTGTGCTCGGGGCCGGTGCCGACGGCGTAGGAGGCCCGCACCAGGCAGCGTCGCCCGCCTGGCCGGTCGAGCAGCGGGGAACCGCTGGCGACGGGTGCGGGGTCGACCGTGAGGACCGCGCCGGCCACCACGCCGACAGGGTGCAGCGGCTTGCTGCGCCGAAGGAGTGCCGCCGCCCAGGACAGGAGCCCGAGGCCTCGCCCGGCGATGGCGACCGCGGCGGCGGGAAGGGTGGGTCGAGGACGGCCGGGGCGAACACGCATCCGCCACCGTAACCCCGGGCGAGCACGTCTGCAGGACTCCACCACGTGCCCTACCGATGCCGTAGGGCCGGTCGTCGTCCCGGCCGAGGCGCAGACGCCCGCGCATTGGCACAGTGCTCACAAAGCGGCTGAAAGGTGAGGGCGATGGCGCGGATCAGGGTAGTGGTGGCGGTGGCGCTGAGCCTCGCGACGAGCACCGCCGTCGGCGTGGGCGCCGGTTTGCCTGCGACAGCGGATGCGGCCACGACCTCGACGTCGGTGACGCAGACCGCCGCGGCCGCCGCAACGGGGGACCCCGTCGTCATGGCCGCCGGCGACATCGCCTGCGAGCCGGGGAGCAAGCGCACGACCAAGTGCCGTGACGACCTGACTGCCGGGCTGCTCGGACCGGCGGACTACGTGCTCACCGCGGGTGACAACCAGTACAACTGCGGGCGGCTCGCCTCCTACCAGGGTGGCTACGACAAGACGTGGGGCCAGTACCTGGACAAGACCTACCCCATCGTGGGCGAGGACGAGTACTCCGGCTCCGGGTGCTCCACCCCCGGCGCCGAGGGCTACTTCACCTACTTCTCCAGCCGCGCCCAGCAAGGTTCGTGCACCAAGGCGTGCCCTGGCTGGTACAGCTACGACATCGGGACCAGCTGGCACGTCGTGGCCCTCAACACCGCGTGCACCGAGGCGAGCATCGGTGGCTGCAAGTCCACGAGCCCGCAGCTGCAGTGGCTCAGGCAGGACCTGGCCGCCACCAGCAAGCCGTGCATCCTGGCCGTCATGCACCGTCCCTACTGGTCCAACGGGAACACCGTTGCCAAGTTCAAGCCGTTCATCGACGCCCTGTACGCGGGCGGGGCCGACGTCGTCCTGACGGGCAACTCCCACCTGTACGCGCGCTACGCCCAGCAGAACCCGAGCAGCCAGCTCGACACCGCTCGAGGGCTCCGCGCGTTCATCGTCGGCATGGGCGGCAAGAGCCACTCGACCTTCAAGTCACCCCGACTGCCCAACTTCGAGGCCGGCAGCGACCGGACGTTCGGGGTGCTGCAGCTGACCCTGCACCCTGCGAGCTACGACTGGGAGTACCTGCAGGCCTACCCCGCCTCCCCGGTCTTCACCGACACCGGCTCCACGGCCTGCCACTGACACCTCGCCTGGCCCGTCCGGGTGGTCCGACGGCGTCCGGCGTCGCGCGGCGACCGCGGCGCCCCCGGGGTGACTAGTCACCGTGTCGTCCACAGGTGGGCCTGTGCACAACGACCTCCGCGGTCGCAGCTTGTGGGTAACCATCGCCGTCGACGACACGTCCCGAGCCGTCACGGGCGGCCCACGGCGCCACGGGCCATGAGCCGCCCTGACGAGATGTGACCAGAGGACTAGCCACTCCGAGCGGCTGCCCGGGCCAGGGGCCGGGCACCGCGTCAGCGCAGCTGGACCACCGCGGCAGAGGTGCCGCGCAGCAGCGCGAGCCGGTTGGTCTCCGCGTTCAGCTCACCGAGGAGCGCGGGCGACAGCGACTCGAACAGGTCGACCGTGAAGATCACGGTTCGACCGGTCCGGCGCGAACGCCACGTGCCCGCGACGGCACCGTCCACGAGGACGACGCCGGGCGAGCCGACGGTCTTCCAGACCTCTCGGTGGTGCCGTGGGTCCGCAAGCACGTCCCGGTCGCGCGTCTGCGTGTACGGGTCGGACGGCGGCAGGAGCCGGACCCCTCGCGGCGGCGCCGCCGACCGCATCGCCTCGACGTCGCGCGTGAGCATCCACGAGCCACCCCCGTACCGGGTGTGCGTCAGCTCGTCCTCCACCGGTGCCCACCACGGGCCGACGGCCCCGACACGCAACCCCAGCCACGCTGCGATGTGCGCGGGGGTCGAGGGCCCGTGGCAGTGCAGGTAGTGGCGCAGCAGCTCCGCCCGTGCCGCCACCGGGTCCAACGGCGGGACCGGGTGACCGAGCCACTCGTCGAGGAGCACGAACGGCGCCTTGGCGCCGTCCCGCGGCCCGAAGCACACGACCTGCCGCAGCGCGAGGACACGGAGGCAGAAGTGGACGATTCCCTCACCGAGCGGCTGGCCCGCGGCATACGGTCCCTCCGACTCCCACACCCCCCGCTGCCGCGGCGCCAGGCTGCGGGCCACCCGCGTCGCGACCTCCACTCCGAGCTCGTCGACGGCGAGCCGGCGCCCGGACAGGACCACACTCACTTCGACGCTCGTGAGGTGCGCCGCCTCGGTGAGACCCATGCCGAGACGGTCCACCGAGGGCGCCGCTCCCGGAAGGAAGTGGCGCAAGGCCTGTTCGTCCGGCGGCAGGACGCCGGTCGTGAACACCGACGCCAGCTCGGTCGGCACGACGTAGGGGGCACCGCGCAGGGACCACGTCCGCAGCAGCGTCTTGTCGCGGGTGAGCGCGTCGTCGAGCGTTGCGGGCGTGAGGTCACGCACCCTTGCGCCCAGGGCGGTCAGCGCCGAACCCGGCGGGCTGTCCTGGACCCCGCAGGCGCCCGCCACCTCGAGCAGGGCCTCCACGGGACGGCGCTCGGTGAGGTGGTGGGCCGCCATCCGGAAGGCGACGACCTCGGCCCGTGACGGGTGCATGGACACGGCGGCAGCCTGGCGACGGTCTACTGGCGGAGCTCTCGGCGCACGCGTTTCTTCCCCAGGCGTGACAAGGCCACGTCGAAGGACTCCTCCGCGGCCTGGCCGCGCGCCTGCTCGAGCCCGTGCAGGAGCCCGAACGTGAACGCGTTTTCACCATCGAGGTGCGCCTCGATCCCCCACTGCCGCAACGCTGCTCGCGCAACCACCGAGTCGTGGTGGTCGCCCAGGGCTGACTGCACCTGCTTCGCGTGCTTTGCCAGCTTCGCGGTCCCGGGGCCGAGCACCACCTGAGCACTCTCGGCTGCATACCGCAGGCGTTTGGCCTTCTTGCGCACCGTGTGCAGGGCCAGGTCACGGTCGGGTCCGTGCACCTCGCGGGCACGGCACGCGGCCCTGCGCACGGCGCGCGCGTCCTTGGCCAGCAGGCGGGGCAGCACCTCACCAGCGCGTCGCCCGGCCGAACCCGACCACCGGGGCGAACGCACCGCGTCGTCGAGCAGGTCGAGCAGTCGGTAGTAGCGCTCGCTGGACATCGCCTCGCCGGCAGCCTCGACACCCGCGGCGCGCGCCTTCGCCAGGTCCCGGTCGATGCGCGAGGAGACGGGGCCGAGGACCAGCTCGGCAGGCTGGTCGGTTACGAGGCGGTCCATCCCCAGCCGCAGGACCTCGGCGTCCCGGGCGGCCGCCAGCGCCTGACCCACCCACCGGAGCTCCGCGCGCAGCAGGTCGGTCGAGCCGGGCACCATCAAGGGCCCGAAGGTGTCCAACGTCGACCTGAGGCGGCGGGCAGCGATCCGCAGCTGGTGGACCGAGCCGCGCTCTCCTTCGCGGACGCCACGGTCGTGGCGGTAGAGGTCTCTGACGTGGTGCTCGGCCTGTGTCAGGAACACGGTGGCAGCCTTGGCCTTGCGCCCACGACGCGGGCGGCGGGCCTGGCGCCGACCCCGTACGCCGTCGCCGTCGCAGTCCTTGTCGCCGTCTAGGTCGCCGGGCTCCCCGAGCACCCGGCGCACCTTGCTCGTGGACTGCGAGCGCGACGCGCCGCCCTCGAGCAGCGGGGCCTCCAGGCGCGCCAGCAGCCCGTCGGGTTGCCCGTCGCCGAGCTCGAGCTCCACCTCGCGCCAGTACAACCGTCGGTCGGGGTCGAGGGTGCTCTGCCCCTCGACCCGGTCGTCGCACACCGTCGCGAGCACGTGGCCCTCGTCGTCCAGGGCGGTCTGCTGCAGGCGGTGCGTCGTCAGCGTCGCGACCGCTAGCAGCGGACGGTCACGCACGATCGCCCGCACCGGCTCGAGCAGCTTCGCCGGCACCGTACGCACGGCCCGGCCCAACGGGAGGTGGACCTCGGTCCGCCGATCCCCCTCGCGGGGCAGCTTGAGGTGCCAGCCGTCATCCACGCCGCCCGTGCGCCTGCGCAGGCTTATCCCGTGCCGGTGGAGGTCGAGTCCGGCCGTGTCGTAGTAGACCGCCTGGAGGTCGAGCACCTCCTGCTGGCCCATCGACGCGACCTCGTCGACGACCGTCAGGACTGGGAGCGCCAGGTCCGGGCCGACGTCGTACTTGCGCTCGACCTCGTCCTGACGAGTGGCCTGCGTGCCCATGGTCCATCTTCGCGCGGATCGCCACCGCTAACGAGCGGGGAGCACGTCGGTCGGCTGTGCGGCAGGCGCGCCGAGCAGCCGGTCCCGCGGAACACGTTCGAGCCAGGTCCCGGCGAGCAGCGAGGTCACGATGGCCAGCAGGACCAGCACGGAGTAGAAGGACTGGTTGATGATGCCCGCGCCGAACGCCACCGAGGCCAGCACGATGCCGGGGCCACCGCGGGCGTTCATCGCCACGGCGAGGTTGACCGAGGCGAAGTGCGGCTGCCCGCCGACGCGCGCCCCGGCATAGACGCTGACGGCCTTCACCAGGCAGGCCAGCACCAGGTAGCCGACGAAGAACAACGGGTTGAAGCCGTGGAGGAGGTCGAGCTGCAGACCCACGATCGCGAAGTAGATGGGGACGAAGAACGCGAAGGCGAAGTCCTTGATGGCCACGGTGGCGCCCTCGTGGATCGGGTTGGGCTCGGCGGTCGCAGACCCGACGACGATCCCGGCGACGAAGGCACCGAAGAACGGCTGGATCCCCAGGTAGACGCAGGCCAGGCACGAGGCGAGCACGAACATCAGCTGGAACGCGGCGGGGCTGTGGCGGTGGATCACGTTGACCGGGGTGTTCGCCGCCCTCTGGTAGAGCGGCCGGCCCAGCAGCAGCCCGAGTCCGAGCACGAGAACGGTGGCCCCGGCGTGGTAGCCGAAGTCGGCCGCCGACCCCGGCTCGAACCCCAACAGCGTCGGCAGCCCGAACACCGAGGTGGAGCTCTGGGCAGCCGCGCCGAGGGCGACGGCGAGGACGACGTAGAGGAGCACGTCCTCGATCACGGCGGTGCCGATGACGATGCGGGAGAACGGGGTGCCGAGGATGCCCAGGTCGAACATGATGCGGGAGATGACCGGGATGCTGGTCACCGCCATGGCCACGGCGAACACGAGCAGGAACGAGGTGTGGTTGCCGGCCGGGCCGTAGAGGTCGCGCTCGGCGATGAGGGGCAGCACCGCCATACCGGCCAGGAAGGGCAGCACGGTCCCGAAGGCGAGCACCATCGAGACGGTCCGTGCCTCCCGGCGGCTGATCACCGAGCGCACCTCGATGCCGCTGCAGTACATGAGCAGCAGCAGGCCGAGCTGGTAGCTCCAGCCCAGCACGGTCGACGTGGTCGTGCCGGACGGGAACAGCCACTTCTCCGCGGAGGGTGCGAGCGCGCCGAGCACCGTCGGGCCGAGCAGCAGGCCGCCGCAGATCTCACCGATCACCCGGGGCTGCCGGAACCGCGCGAACAGGCCACCGATGCCGTGCGCCGTCACGAGGATGACGAGCAGCGCGACCAGGACGTGCGCCAGATCGGAGGCGGGCATGGTTCCCCCTAGGGCATTCGGAGTGCTCCTTGGATTGAACCCGGCGGGTGCCGCACCCGGGCCGTCCCCGCGTCGTAGCCCGTCGTAGACGCCGGCTGAACCACGGCTCATCCCTTTGGTGGAAGTCCCGGGGTCGCGCATCGAGGCCCCGGTCCGTCGGAGCGGCTGCGACGGGCGATCGTCCCGAACGCGATCCGCGCGCTCGTGCCCGTGTGCGTCAAGTGGCCTCAGGCGGGATCGGTGAAGCCGATCGACGAACCAGGAGGCAAGGTCCTCGGGCTCTTCGTCCCGGCTCATTCCCGGCATGGAGAGCAGAGCGTGGCGTGCCGCGTCTACTGATGGAATGCTGGTCCGCGCCCGAATCGCGTCGGCGACAGGACCAAGTCCCCCAGCTGGCAGTCCGAGCGAACCCAGTTCTGCGAGGGGAAGTACGACCGACGCGAGCTCGGTCGTCGGACTCGATCCGCCAGCCGATCGCAACTCGTTCAGGTCCACGTTGGTCACACCGTGTCGCCACTCCGAGTCGACCAGCGTGGCTGGCTCCAGGACTAGGGGATATCGATCCGTATGTTCCTTGCGTAGCCGCTGAACTGGTCGCCGCCAACTGTGTTCTTGGCGCCGAGAAGCATCGGCCCCGGATTCGGGATGGTCCCCGTCGTCACGGCGACTCGTTTGACGAGAACCCCGTCAACGCGGAGTTCGACCGCCGACCCGGTGTTGGTGCAGGTGATGGTGGTCCACTGGCCTTGCCGGGTGTTGAGGTCAGGGCCGCCGGCCGCGGTCGCTTTGCCGCTGACCCCTTTGAAGAAGCAGGCGGCCCGGGCCGTCGTGCGGTTGTTCTTGGCAACGACCTCGATCTTCCAGTTGCCCGCTGGCGTCCCACGGACCACGTCGTAGTCACCGACCGACGAGGACGGGACGCCAACTCCCTTGACCTCGACAGAGAAGCTGATGGGGAACTTCCCCATCGGGATGGTTCCCGAGTTGTCGACCTGGACGTAGCCTGCAGCGCCGTTGCCACTGAGGTTGAAGCCATACCCGTCGCCGGTCACCACGTCCCCGTGCACGCTGCCCGACAGGGGCCCGTCACAGACGGCACCGATGGTCAGGGGGCAGACGTAGGTCGTCGCGGCCGATGCCGCGGCTGCTCCGGTGCCCGCGATCGTCGCGATGGCGGCCACCACCACAGCGACGCCCCGCCCCGTCATGCCGACCTTGTTGCGCCTCAGTCCTCGATACGTCCTCATCGAGACGACCTTCCCTTTGTCCTCACTGCACGTTGTGACCTGCCGACCCCAGGTCCGGTGCGCGCGGCGTCCTGGCGAGACCAGACCCATGGGCTTCGCCCACAGCGTCCTTACAGAGTGCACCCAGCTGTCGCCGTTCACTTCCGCCCAATGGGTGAGTCGAGGTGTCCAGCAGCTGCGGCCCCGGGAGCCGTCCGGCCTCTTCCGCCCTGACCTTGGTGCGGCTCCATGACGCCCTCGACCAGAGCCCCGGTCGCACGCCGAGCTCAGCATCTGCTCACCGGCGCACGCGGCCGCTGCCTGCTCGAGCCGCGATCCGCCCGCAGGACGTCGACGCCCCAGACCGTCCGTGCGTTGCCGGTCAGCATCACAACGGACGACCGGGCACTACGTCGACGACATCGTGGCCTTCGCGCACCTCGTCGGATGACTCCCTGTTCCGAGCTGGTTGCCGGCGCTGGTCCCCGACACCACCATGGTCCCGTGGGGGTAACGGTGGAGGCTGCGCAGATCAGGGCTCGGACGACGGCGCTGCGGCGGACGGGTCCGGCCTCCGTCCAGGTCCGCGTGGCGCTCAAGGACCCCAACGTGACCGACGTCCAGTCGGTCACCGCCGCGCTGGCCACAGCCGTGGACGCTCGCTGGGGTGGCGAGCCCGCTGTCCACCCGGCGACGGGCGGCCTGTGGGTCATCGTGCCGGGCGAGTCGAGGTGGAAGGACGTCGTCGAAACCATCAGAGCCACGCTGGACACCGCCGGCGTCACCGCGACCCTGTGCGCTCCACCGTTGCTCGACGTCGACTCCTTCCTGCCCGGGAGGCCAGTCGCCCCAACGGTTTTCGCAGGACTCACCATGGCGACCCCATTGGCGGACCTGCCGGTGAACCCGTACGGCGTCCCAGAGTTCCGGTGGGGAGTCGCACCCGCAGCGACGGCTGAGGTGCTCACGAGTACGTTGCGGTGGTTGGACCAGGTGGGTGGGGACATGGAGGTGCGGGGCGCCGGCCCCACGATCCCCCTCGACGCCGCCGGCGGCATGGCCGTGCTGCACGCCAACCTGCGCCACGCCGACCAGTGGCTGGTCGCCCACGCCCTCTCGCAGCCGCCGGATCTCTACCGGGCCGCCAACATCGGGCACTGGGGACAGGCGACGTTCACCAGCGTGACCCCGGACGAGGCAGGGGCCCGGACCGCGGAGTCGTTGGCAGCCATCGTCACGGCACTCAGCGCCTTCCTCGACAGCGCTGCGGTCTGGCTCGCCAACCCGCTCTTCCCATCGTGGAGCAGCCTGCCGCACGGCCCGCAGTGGATCCTGCGCCGTGACCTCTGGTCCACCCACGTGCTGGACGTCGCAGGGATCCAGGTCCTCGGCTCCGGCCAGCTCGATCGGGCTGCTGACCTCGGCGCCTGGACGGTGCAGGAGGTGGCCCCGGACCGGTGGCTGGTGCAGGCGCACGACCTGGAGGCCTGGTACCAGCCTCCGGACGAGAGCGCCTGGGGGCAGGGGCGCTTCCCCGACCCTGGCCTGGTCGAGCAGGCTCGACGCGACTTCGGTGAGCTGGTGATCAGGCCGGAAGCCCTGCACGGCTGACCAGCCCGTCAGCCCTCCTCGACGGCCTCCCGGGCCTGGGCGAACAGCCGGTTCTGCTGTGCCTCGTAGTCCGCAGCGCCGCCCATGCCGGCCCGGTGCTTCGCCAGGTCGAGCGACCGGAAGAACAGGGTGGTCAGGGTCCCGATCCCCTCGGTCTGCGTGTCGTAGGTGGTGCTCGTGTCCGTGACGGAGACGGTGTACTGGCTCAGGGCCGCGTCCGCGCCGCTCTGGGTGTCCAGGGGGTCGACCGCTGAACCGGTCTTCGGCGGCGCGTTGCGTTCCATGTCGTTGCTGGTGAGCAGGAAGCGGCTGTCCTCCGTCAGGGCGGAGTTGAGCGGGTTCTGCCCGACCCGCACGCTCGTGCCCGCCGGCGTCACACGCCGGCCGTTGGGCAGGGTGGCGTTGAAGGAGCCGGGACCGTCGGGGCCCGGTGGGTGCGTGGTCGGCGGGCCGAACTGCGCCAGGGTGGCGCCGTGCCATGGCGCACTCTCGTGGCCGGCGGCGGAGGGGAGGGTGGCAGACGGTCCTGCCGCGGCCAGGGCGCAGATGGCGGTCAGGGCCACCGGACCCCCGCACGCGCGATACGTGTCATGTCGTCCTCCCAGGTAGCGAAAGCGGCCTACCACCTCTCGTCACGGTCGCTTGCTCCCGGAGGACTCGGTCAGAGCCGAAGGTCCCGCGAAGGAACGCGGGTGTGCACGGGAGCCGTCGGGCGCGCGCACGAGGGAGGTGCGGGGACACACCGTCGCCTCAGGCCGGGACCGGTCGAAGATGCCGAGTCACCTGGCACAGCTCACTCCGGAGGTCGTCCCTTCGAAAGTTCCTCTCATGCAGGTGAGCGGAACCTGGCCGGTCCCCGAAGTAGGTCGTGGGTCTCTGTCTCGGCGACTCAGGGCGTTGCCAAGAGGTGGCTCTTCCCGCCTACGGGGTCGTGCGATCACCAGTGCGCGTTCTCGCTCGTTACCAGAGGGGCGCCGTGCTGGGCTCGCGTCCAGTTGGGCCCTCCCTGTCGTCCTGCCAAACGCGGGACGTGGTGTGCAGCCACAGGCTTGCACGCAAAGGACCTCCCTGCCGGCCGTCGTGGTCGCCGCCTTCTCCGCAGAGGCCCATTCCTTCAACGGGTCCAGTCCCAGGCGTTGGGGTGTCGTTGGATTTCCTGCTGCAGGCGCAAGTCGTCGTGCAGCACGCGAGGGATCGGTAGTCGTCGCGCTGTGAGCTCATCGGCGTACACTTCCATCGCTCTCAGAAGCGCTCTTCGAGCGGAAAGGAGGTCCCGTTCGCTCACCGGTGGGGCGCGCTTGGTTCGGACCTCTGTAGCCGCCGCTCGGACGTCGTGAGCGAGCTCGGTCAGAGACCGTGGTGGCCGGGACGCGGGAACGGCTGGGTCGATCTCCATCGCGGTACCTCGAGTCTGTTCCCGGGCCGCGCCGCTGGACGACGCTGTGGCATCGACACTACGCCGGGTCGCCGTGCCGCGTGACGCATCCGTCAAACCGGTTTGAGGAACGACCGCGCCGTGCGGAAGGGCTCGTCGCGATGCTGTTGGCGCTCACCGAGCCGGCCGGCGGTTCATCTGCGAAACCTACTCGGCGCGGGAATGGCCCTGACGGCGCACTCGGAAACCACCTATCCGTGCCCGGGGCGACTAGCCTTCATGGGTGACGTACACCGTCGCAAGCAGACCCGTCCCCGAAGGGGAGACGTGGACGCAGGCCGCGCTCACGGAGCTTGCTGACGTGCCAGCCGTTCATCGCGCTGGGCTCGCACTGGCCGAAGGTGGTGGACGGCGGCTTCTGTTCACCGCCAGCGATCGCGATCTCGAGCGGGACGCGCAGTGGTGTGAGATCGACGCGAACGAGGACGTGCCCCTGGTACACGCCGTTCGCACTGGCGAGGCGGTCCTGGGCTCGTTGGAGAACCTCGCCGCCCGTTATGAGGCGTTTATCAACCGCCAGCTCCCTAGGACCAAGGCTCTCGCCTTTGTGCCAGTTGTCGCGGCCGGTCACGTCCTGGGCGCGTACGTACTGTTCTTCGAGACTCCGCAGCGCTTCGACCAGCCGCAGGTGACCGAGCTGGCGGCCCTAGGGGCACGACTGGGACTACAGCTTCGCCACATCCAGCGTGCCACCATGCACGTCAGCAGGTCCCTGGCGGCGGAGCCCGTGCCACCCGGCGCCAAGGCAGCCGACCTGGCGGTTGCTGCAGACCTCCGAGAGGTCGGCATTGCCCGGCACTTCGCGCTCATCACCCTCGCAGCATGGGGTGTCGACGACGTCATGGCTGGTGACGCGATCTTGTGCTTGAGCGAGCTGGTCACCAATGCGCTGCTCCACACCGAGGCAGGGTGCGACCTCCGCCTGGTCCTTGACCAGGGCGTGCTCACCACGTCTGTCCGCGACGGTGGCTCGACTGTCGTCGTCGACCCCGGCAGCGTCGCGGGCGACCCGCTCGCTGTGCATGGTCGCGGACTGCAGGTCGTGGACGCGTCGTCGACCCGATGGGGCTCCGAGCTGGACGCAGGCGGGATGACCGTGTGGTTCGTACTCGAGCCGGAGAACCCGCACGCTGCCTGATCCGCTGTCCCGCCGTCTACTTTCGAAGCCAGGACGCCGCGGATGCCATCCACCCCTCGGCCCAGCACGCCTACGCTGACCGCCACACCCTCCTCAGGCATACCCCTGGAAGAGAAGGGAGCGGCGGTCACGTCGCATACGTCTCTGCACGCGGGCGACGCCCCACGCCGAGGGTCCCACCATTTCGTCCCCGGCGATAGGGCGTTGAGCCGAAGTCTCATCGTGGGGTTGCCTGCTCTCGCAACGGGTAGGACCTTGACGGCACACCGTCTGGGTCCAGCAGCGCGGCCCCGGCGGTGCTGTCGCATCGCCGGGGATGCCGCAGCAGCCCCTCGCCGTGTCCTGACGGACTGGGTGTGAGACCAGCTCGCGGGTCCTGAGCGGCGCGCGGCCTCGCCCGGGTCGCGACCAAGACGCCGTGAGGCGCGGGCGTCCACGCGAGGTGCGTCGGGCGCAAGGGGTAGGAACGCGGCCCAGGCGAGGGGCTATGGAGGTCAGGGCCGTCCGGGCTGCCTGGGGATTTGCCCGTTGATCGAGCCAATGGTCGAACGGTGCAGGTGCTAGGTCTTGCGAGGCGCTCCGCGGGCCTGGCGGTCACGGTCGGGCGGTGAGCGTTGCCGGTGCCGAGCACCGACACCGGGGCGTGCCGGGCGGTATCGGACGGCCGCACCGACGGGTAGGACTGGTGGCCGGCGGGGATACCTTGGGACCGCCCCGAGGGTCGCCCTGCGCCCCACTGGCGGAGGACAGGCGGGCCACGCCTCGGCCACGATCGCGTCGAACTCGCTTCGCAGCAGCGCCTCGTCGGCGTAGACCAGGTCGAAGAACTCCTGGTCGACGCCGCTCAAGGCGCCATTCGGCTCGTTGTAAATCGCGTGCATCACCCTCACCGCCGGGGTCAGGCGTTGGTGGCCTGCTGGCCCTCGTGCCTGCTGCTGATGTCGATCCCGCGCTCCACGTCCAGGTCGATTGTGTTCTGACTGACACCGGGTAGGTCGAGTTCTACGTGGAACGTGCCGCCCTCGAGCCACGCGTGCATGGGCATCACCGAAGGTCGGGCCCAGGTGCCGACGGGACCGAATGCCTGGTGGGTCATACGGTCCAACTCACGGAAAGGGTCGATGCGCACCAGCATCGTCGTCACCTCCGTCGTGTTCTCCCGGTGGCGTCAGCAGCACCGAACCCACTTAGTTTCTGTGGTAGCCGCTATAGATTTCTTTTATCACCACAGGCATACTGGCGCAAGGGCTCGAATGAGGATCTTTGACGAAGGGCAACTCCGTGGCAGGACTACCACCTGACGACCAGGGCGTGTACGGCATCTCGGTGGCTGCCGACCTGGTCGGTATGGGCGTACAGAACCTGCGCCTGTACGAGGCCCGGGGCCTGCTCGAGCCCGAGCGCACGAACGGGGGGACACGCCGCTACAGCGCCAACGACCTCGACCGCCTACGGCGGATCGGCGACCTGCTCCAGGCTGGTCTGAACCTGGCCGGGATCAGCATGGTCCTCGACCTCGAGGGAGAAAACGCGAGCCTGCGCGAGGAAAGGGAGGTTCCGCCATGGCCCCCTACGACCACGACCAACCGATCCCGGAAGCCGACTGGCTCGAGCAGGAACAGCCCGCCAGCTCCACAGTAGCCACCGACCGGGAATGGACGCCCAGCTCACCCGCGCGGGCCGCCGACGACGGGGACATGCTCGAGCAGAGCCAAGAGGTGGTCAGCGACCCCGACGAGGACTACGCCCCAGAGCCATCATGAGCCCACTACAGGTGCGTCCGACAGCCGTCCCCATCGGCGTCTTATCGAAGGCACGTGATCGTCACCGAGCGCCATACGCACGATGGTTGAGGCCTCCGGTTCGAACGGTTGCGCGAGAGGCGCCGGCGGGCGGCCGCGCAGGGTGGCTACACATCCGGCGCCCCTCGCTTGCATCCGCCGCAGCTCCAGGACCGCGACCTCCACCACCGTGCGGCCATCAGCAATGACCGCCAACACCGCCTTGTACCGCTGCTCCGCCACGCTCGTCTCCCTCATGAGGGAGTGCCAAGGATCAGCCGAAGCGACTGTCAAGCATCAGGCGAAGTCATACAGGTCAGAGAGCCGACGAGGGGACTTGAACCCCTAACCCCCTGTTTACAAGACAGGTGCGCTGCCAATTGCGCCACGCCGGCACGCCTGCATCGCAGACGGCCACGATGGTACCGACACGACGAAGCGGCCCGGCACCGCGAGGTGCCGGGCCGTGTGCAGCCGTTCAGCTTTCGGCCACTCGCCCCAAACCCGAGCCGCGACACACTCCACCGCCCAACTTTCGGCCCTTCGCCCGAAAGCCGGGACCCCCGACGCACTCTGCTCCCCAACTTGCGGCCACTGGGCCGAAAGTTGGGGCGGGCACCGAAGTGAGCCGCGGCGCGTACCCGTAACCCGACCCGGTACCGACACGACGAAGCGGCCCGGCACCGCGAGGGGGCCGGGCCGCTTCGGTCCGAACGGGAGGTCACCCGCCCGGTGGGGCGGCGACCACCGAGGGTCAGTGGCGGTTGAGGTAGGACTGGAGGCTGCGGACGGTCGCGCGGTCGAGGGAGTGCGACCCGTTGCGCGTGGCGCCGATCTTGGACTGCAGGGCGCGGACCGTGCGCGGGCCGATGACCCCGTCGGGAGCCGAGCCGACCTTGCGCTGCAGCGCCTTGACGTCCGTGCGCGACAGGGTGCCGTTGACGGACCCGCCGACCCAGCGCTCGATGGCGGCATTCGTCTTGGGGCCGCGCACGCCGTCGACGACCAGCTTGCCGGCAGAGACGGAGTGGGCGGCGGAGCGCGCCGGCGCCGAGCGGACGGACGAGCGGGAGGCGCGCGTCGCGGTCGAACCGGCGTTGACGGCACCGCCGTTGGCCTTGGTCAGGCCAGCCCGCGCACCACAGGTCGGCCATGCGCCCGGGCCCTGCGAGGCGAGCACCTTCTGGGCGACGGTGATCTGCTGCGCCTTGGTGGCACGGTTGGCGGTGGAGGCGTAGCGCTCACCGCCGAAGGCGTCCCAGGTGCTGTCGGAGAACTGCAGGCCGCCGTAGTAGCCGTTGCCGGTGTTGATCGACCAGTTGCCACCGCTCTCGCAGGAGGCGACCCGGTCCCACACGGTGGAGGTCGACGCGGAGGCGGAGGACGTGGTCGCCATACCTCCGGCGACGGCGGCCGCACCGGCCACGGCGACGCCGGCGAGGCGGCGGCGGACGGGCTTGGCTTTCCGAGCAGAGTGCTTCGGGGCATAGAACATTGCGGGGGGAGTTCCTCTCCTGACCGGCGCCTGCGAGGTGAGCTGTCGGGTTCGGGCTGTCAGGTGCCCGGCCGGTGGTACCGGCTTCACCCCAAGGCCGCCGGAGCGGTCGAGTTGGGTCCCCCGTCCTCGTCGTGCCCGGAGATCTTCCGGCGAATCACCCGCCTGACGAGGCTCGGCGCTGCGGGTGTGCATGGTGGTGGGTATGCCGTGTGGAGTTGTCGGGGCGCGAATGCGCAGGTCAACCGTAAGGGGGCGGCTCCCGGACGACAAGCGAGTCGGCGGAAATGGGGCCAAACGACCGAGCCGTGGCAGGTGTGCCCCGCGCCACGCCGCGTTCCGACCCCTGCACGACGTGGAGCAGGCGCTTGCCTGACGAGCCCCCCGAGAGGCGTCAGCGACGCCGTACCCGGCGCTTCTGCACCATCCGCCGGTCGAACGGCGCAGCCATGAACTCGCCCAGCACGCTGCCGGCGGCGATGGCGAGCAGGACCGCCATGGCTCCCAGCAGGGTCGTGATGCCGCCCTGCAGCGACAGCGAACCCGAGTCGGACGACGAGCCGTTCACCATCTCGTAGAGGCCGCGGAAGATGGCGAGTCCCGGGAGCAGGCCGTAGGACGCGGGCACGACCAGGACCATCGCCGGGGCGCCCATGCGCAGGGCGACCAGCCGCCCGACGCAGCCGAGCACCGTCGCCGCGACCCCGGCAGCCGCGAGCTGTCCCAGGGCCTCCAGCCGGTCGACACCGAGCGAGACGGCCACGCCGGTGGCTGACAGCAGCCCGGCCGGGACGACCAGCCTTCGGCGGCTGCGCAGCGACACCGCTCCCGAGAGCCCGACGACGAACGCGCCGCCCACCGCCAGCCCGACGGGCGCACTGAGCGCACGGGTGGACATGACGGAGGGCGAGACCAGCTGGAGGTCGAACGCCGAGGTGAGCGCCAAGGTCATCGACAGCCCGGTGGCGACGCCGAGGATGATCCCGGCGGTGGTGAGGAAGACGCCGAACATCCGCCCCGCCCCGGTGACCGAGTAGCCCGAGATGGCGTCCTCGAAGGCCGAGGCCACGGTGCGCCCGGGCAGGAGCACCGTGATGCCACCGGCCACGATGAAGGCGAACTCGTCCGACGACACCGGCAGCCAGCCGTTCGCGCCGAGGCTGAAGGCGCCCCACGCCATGACGGTGGCGAACAGGCCACCGATGGCCGACTGGTAGAAGTCCGGCAGGCCGTGCCGCCCCAGCGTGCGGGCGGCGTACCCCACGAGGAGCGACGAGAGCCCGGCGACGAGGCCGGCGACCGGACCGGCACCGAGCATGACGGCGACGGCTGCCGCGAGGACGCCGAGCGACCCGCGCACCGCCCAGCTGGGCCAGAAGCGGGGCGCCCGGCGGATCTCGCGCAGCCGGGCCGCAGCCGCCTCGAGGTCGTAGCTGCCGGCGACGAGGTTCTCGACGAACTCGTGCACGGCGGTCAGGCGGGCGAAGTCACGCGTCGCCGACCGCACGACCCGCAGCATGGTGATCGGCTGGCCGGACGCGGTCGTGCACTGCACGAGCAGCGACTGCAGGGTGATGTCGACCTCGAGGTGGTCGAGCCCCGCCGCCGCGGCGACCGCGATCACCGAGGACTCCACCTGGGGCGCGCCGGCCCCGCAGCGCAGCATCAGCTCGCCCACCCGCAGCGCGAGGTCCAGGGAGGCGCGCGCGTCGCGCTCCTCCGCCGCGGCCTGCCGGACGCGGGCGTCGCGGTACGGCGTGTGCCGCAGCGCGTCGACCATGGGCAGCGTGTCGGTGATGTCCTCACCACGCCAGATGCGGCTGTGCCGCAGCGCCGGCCGCCGGGGAGGCAGCGGCGGGGTCTGCTGCACCATCAGGAACCCGTGCCCGGCAGCACCGCAGACGGGTTCTGGGAGGGCCACCAGTCCGGAGCCCCGCCCCGGGCGAGGCTCCAGGCCGCGAGGCCGACCGCAGCGGCCAGGAGCAGGAGCACGAAGACGCGCCCTCCGCGGCCAGGGCTGACACCGCGCACCACGCTGCGCGAGCCGCGGCGCAGGCCGGAACCGCCGGGCCCCCACCACGCCATGAGGCCGGCGACGACGGCACCGGCGGCGACGGGCCCGCGGGCGTTGGGCTCCGGCGAGCCGCCGGTGACCGCCACCATCGCGAGCGCGGCGCTGAACACCGCACACACGCCGACGACGACCGGCAGGATGGCGCTGACGACCGTCGCGAACGCACCCACGACGAGGTGCCACGGGCTGGCAGCCACCGCGAACGGCACGTCCGACCGGCGCCGGCCCTTCTGGTGGCGGCGGAGCACGAGCGAGGTGACCGAGCGGTCGGCGGTGCGCGCGACCCAGGACCAGACCAGCGCCACGGCGGCTGCCACGACCGGGAAGCTGGTCGCCGCGGCCACGAAGAGCGCCAGCAGCGCCAGCAGGCTGCCGGTGCGCTGCGCCCGGCCGATCCGCGGGTCGGGCTCCCCCGGCTCACCCTCCCAGGCGGCCTGCCAGTCCGAGACCTCCTCGTCGTCGAGGTCGAACGGCACGAGGTCGCCGCCCTCGCCCCGGTCCCCCAGGCCCCGGTCGAGACCGTCGTCGGCGTACGGCGCGGCCCAGTCGTCGCGGTCGGCCGGCAGGGCCACGGGCCCCCGGGCCAACGGCGCCGGCTCGCGCGCCGGCGGAGCCGTCGCGGCTGCCGGCGGCGCTGCCCAGTGCGCGGTGGCCGGCTGCTGCAGCACCTGGGTGTGGCGGGCATCGGTACGCAGCGCCTGCGTCACCGGCTGGCCGGTGGCGTAGCGCTCGAGCGCCTCGACCACCTCGTCGGCGTCGGGACGCAGCTCGGGCCGCGGTGACAGGGCAGCCTGCAACAGCGGCGCCAGGGCGGGGTCGACGCCGGTGAGGTCGGGCTCGCCGCGGCTGACGCGGTTGAGCACGACGTCCATGGGCCCCCGGCCGAAGGGAGGCGCGCCGCTGGCCGCGAAGGTCAGGGTCGCCGCCCAGCCCCACCAGTCGGTCGCCTCGGTGACCGCCGCCCCTTCGACGACCTCGGGCGAGAGGTAGCCGGGCGTCCCCATGACCAGTCCGGTCATGGTGATGCGCACGTCGTCGGCGACGTGGGCGATGCCGAAGTCGATGAGCACCGGGTCACCGTCGAGCATGAGCACGTTGCCGGGCTTGAGGTCGCGGTGGATGACGTCGGCGGAGTGGATGGCATCGAGCGCCTCGGCCAGCCCCCGGCCGAGCGACAGCAGGTCGGCACCGCGGATGGGCCCGTGCTCCTTGACCACCTCGTCGAGCGGGGGGCCGGGCACGTAGCGCGTCACGAGGTAGGGCCGCTCCCCGTCGAGGTCGGCATCGATGACCGCCGCCACCCGTGGGTCCCGGATCCGGCCGAGCACGTCGACCTCGCGGGCGAGGCGGGTGCGGGCGTCCTTGTCGTGGGCGACGTGCGGGCGCAGGAGCTTGAGCGCGACGGCGCGGCCGTTGGGCGCCAGCGCGAGGTGCACGACCCCCATACCGCCCTCGCCGAGCTGCTGGATGAGCCGGTAGGGACCGACGCGAGGGCCCTCGGGCAGGCCGGGGCTGCCGTCGCTGTCCTCCAGGGCCTCCGTCCGCATGCCCCTACGGTAAGGGAGGGGCCTGTGTGGAACGGGTCAGGCTACTGCTGGATGTAGCCCACGAGCTGGTCACGTTCTGCTTGCAGCTCGTCGATCCGGTGCTTGACGATGTCACCGATGCTGACGATGCCGTGCAGCGTGCCATCGACGACGACGGGCACGTGGCGGATGCGCTGGTCGGTCATCGTGCGGGCCAGCTCCTCGATGGCGACGTCGGGGTCGCAGGTCGTGACGTCGGCGGTCATGATCGCCGAGATCGGCCCGATGAGCACCGCCGCGCCGTCGCTGTGCAGGTGGCGCACGATGTCGCGCTCGCTGACGATGCCGTCGATGCGGTGGCCGTCCCCGCTCACGACGAGGGCGCCGATGCGGTGCTCGTGGAGGAGCTCCAGCAGCCTCTCGACCGACTCGTCCGGGCGGACGGTCACGACCTGGTCACCCTTGCGACGCACCACATCGGAGATCCTCATGCTCAGACCGTAGACCGCCGAGGGGGTCACCGCTAGAGGAGGTATCGCGCCACCGAGCACGTTCCTCACCCTCGGCGGGGGTGTCGGCAGGACGGGCTCGGCATAGGGTTGGGGACCGCAGACCCGACCCCGGAGTGGATGAGCCAGTGCCCCGCACCAAGCAGAAGTTCGACCTCGTGATCGCCGCCAACCGCCTGCCCGTCGACCGTGTCGTCGACGCCGACGGAGAGGTCTCGTGGCGCACCAGCCCGGGCGGCCTCGTGACCGCCATGGAGTCGGTGATGCGAGGCCGGGAGGGCGCCTGGGTGGGGTGGGCGGGCGAGGCCGGCGAGGCACCCGAACCGTTCGAGCAGGACGACATGTTCCTCAACCCGGTCGCCCTCTCCGAGGACGAGGTCGCGCACTACTACGAGGGCTTCAGCAACGACACCCTGTGGCCGATCTACCACGACGTCATTGTCTCGGCGACGTTCCACCGCTACTGGTTCGCGGCCTACGAGGTGGTCAACCGCAGGTTCGCCGAGGCCGTGTGCGAGGTCGCGGCCAAGGGCGCCACGGTCTGGGTCCACGACTACCAGCTGCAGCTCGTGCCGGCGATGGTCCGCGAGATGCGCCCGGACGTGCGGATCGGCTGGTTCAACCACATCCCGTTCCCCCCGGTCGAGCTCTTCGCCCAGCTGCCGTGGCGCCGTGCCATCCTCGAGGGACTGCTCGGGGCCGACTTCCTCGGGTTCCAGCGCGTCGCCGACGCCCAGAACTTCATCCGCGCCTGCCGCCAGCTGCTGAGCCTGCCCACCAAGGGCGACACCGTCTCGGAGTCACGCTCCGAGGGTGCTCGCCGCATCCGCGCGAGTGCCGTACCGATCTCCATCGACTTCAAGGGCCTGGAGGAGCTGGCCAAGCAGCCCGGGACCCACGCCCGGGCCAAGGAGATCCGCGCCTCGCTGGGCGACCCCGAGACCCTCATCCTCGGCGTCGACCGCCTCGACTACACCAAGGGAATCGGGCACCGGATCAAGGCGTACGGCGAGCTCCTCGAGGAGGGCCGGGTGGCCCCGCCGAAGCAGATGTTCGTCCAGGTCGCCACGCCGAGCCGCGAGCGCGTCGACGCCTACCGCGACCTGCGCGCCGAGATCGAGGGCGAGGTGGGACGTCTCAACGGCGAGTTCAGCACGATCGGCGCGCCGGCCGTGCAGTACCTCCACCACTCCTACCCGCGCAACGAGATGGCGGCGCTCTACCTCGCCGCCGACGTCCTGCTCGTGACGCCGCTTCGCGACGGGATGAACCTCGTGGCCAAGGAGTACGTCACCTGCCGCCACGACAACGGCGGCGCGCTCGTGCTGTCCGAGTTCACCGGCGCGTACCACGAGCTGCACCAGGCGTTCGTCTGCAACCCCCATGACATCGAGGGCCTCAAGCAGACGATCATGCGCGCCATCGAGACCCCGCCGAAGGAGAAGGCTCGCCTCATGCGCGCCATGCGCCGCCGGGTCGCCGACCACGACGTCCAGCACTGGGCGGCCCGCTTCCTCGAGAACCTCGCCAAGGCCCCCGAGCGGGGTGGGGTGTGATCGCGGACGACCTGCGAGCAGCCGTCGAGGCCCTCGTGGCCCACGACCGTGTCCTGGTGGCGACCGACTTCGACGGGGTGATGGCCCCGCTGGTCCTCGACCCGTCGACGTCCCGGCCCCTGCCGGGGACCGTGGAGGACCTGCGCCGGCTCGCGGCCATGCCCGACACGTATGCCGCTGTGGTGTCCGGCCGCGACCTCGCCACCCTCACCGAGCTGACCGGCCTCGCCGACAGCGACGTCACGCGGATCGGCAGCCACGGTGGCGAGTCCAGTGCCGCCGACCAGCAGGCGCCCGAGCTGACCGACGCCCAGCGGGAGCACCTGGCCCGGCTCAGGTCCGAGCTGGAGGAGCTGTGCGCCTCGCTGCCCGAGGGCGTCTACCTCGAGTCCAAGCCCGCCGCGGTCGTCGTGCACACCCGGCGCATGGCCGAGGACGACGCGCAGGCCGCCGAGGAGGCGGCCCTGCAGGTCGCCGCGCGCCATACGCACCTGTCGGTGCTGCACGGCAAGCAGGTCGTGGAGATGAGCGTGGTCGAGGCCGACAAGGGAAGCGCGCTGGAGGTGCTGCGCGACGCCGTCGGGGCGCAGGGCGTGGCCTACCTGGGTGACGACGTCACCGACGAGCACGCCTTCGAGTGCCTGGGCGCGGACGACCTCACCGTCAAGGTGGGGGCGGGCGACACCGCCGCGCGGTTCCGCGTGGACGGACCGCAGGACGCCGCCGAGGTGCTCGCCCTGGTGGCCGAGCTGCGCGCCGCCGCCACCGGGTAGCGCCGCCGCGACGACGGGCTAGCGCTTCGGGGACGCGCCGGTCGAGGCGCGGACGACGAGCTCGGGTCGGAAGACGTACTCGGCCCGCGGCGCGGCCTCACCGGCGATCTCGTCGAGCAGGGCATGCACCGCGGCCTCGGACATGGCCTGGACGCTCTGGCGCACGGTCGTGAGCGGCGGGTCGGTGAACGCGATGAGCGGCGAGTCGTCGTAGCCCACGACGGAGAAGTCCTCTGGCACCCGCAGCCCGGCGCGGCGTACGGCGCGAATGGCACCGAGCGCCATGAGGTCCGAGCCGCACACGACGGCCGTGCACCCCTTCTCGAGCAGCCGCGCCCCGGCGGTGTCGCCGCCCTCGACGGAGAACATCGTCCGCTCGATGAGGTCGTCGACGTCGTCACGGCCGAGCAGGTTGCGCATCGACGCGCGGAAGCCGGCGATCTTGCGGATGACGGGGACGTAGCGGTCCGGGCCGATGGCCAGGCCGATCCGGGTGTGGCCGAGCTGCACCAGGTGGGTGAGCGCGAGGTCCATCGAGGCGACGTCGTCGTTGGAGATGAAGGGGGCGTCGATGCCCTCGTGGTAGCCGTTGACGAGCACGATCGGCACGCCGCGCTCGCGCAGGTTGGTGTAGCGCTCGGGGTCGGTGGTCACGTCGGCGTGCTGGCCGGAGACGTAGATGATCCCAGCCACGCCGCGGTCGAGGAGCATCTGGACGTACTCGTCCTCGTGCACCCCGCCCGGCGTCTGGGTGCAGAGCACCGGCGTGAACTGGTGCCGGGCGAGCGCGGTCTCGATGATCTGGGCGAACGCCGGGAAGATCGGGTTGGTCAGCTCGGGGACGATGAGGCCGACGAGGTCGGCGCTCTTGCGCCGCAGCCGCGAGGGGCGGTCGTAGCCCAGCACGTCGAGGGAGGTGAGCACCGCCTCGCGGGTCGAGTCGGCCACGCCCGGCTTGCCGTTGAGCACCCGGCTCACGGTGGCCTCGCTGACGTCCGCGTGGGCCGCGATGTCGGCCAGTCTCGCCTTCACGACGCGCCCTCCCCTGGTGTTGTGATGCGGGCTGCGCGCAATCTAGCAAGAACTTGCAGCGCGCCCGAGCACCACCATGCAAGAAGTTTCACCTGCCGCGGGGTGCGGCTCATCGCCACGTCGTGGGTCAGCTCGTGGGCCGGCCGGCGATCGAGCCGTGGCCATCCCGTGGGCGGGTGGTGGCGCAACGGGCCTCGCTCGGCCAGACTGACCTCACCCGCGGACACCGACGTCCCGGGTGCTCCACCTTTACAACGGATCGTCCGGCACGTTCCTGCCGGTGAAGGAAAGGCAAAGACGCCCATGGCAACTGTGAAGTTCGACGAGGCCACCCGCCTCTACCCCGGCAACGACAAGCCCTCTGTCGACAGGCTTAACATCGACATCGAGGATGGCGAGTTCCTCGTCCTCGTCGGGCCGTCCGGCTGTGGCAAGTCCACCTCCCTGCGCATGCTCGCAGGTCTGGAGGAGGTCAACGCCGGCAAGATCTGGATCGGCGACCGTGACGTGACCAACCTGTCCCCCAAGGACCGCGACGTCGCCATGGTCTTCCAGAACTACGCGCTCTACCCGCACATGACCGTCGCCGACAACATGGGCTTCGCGCTCAAGATCGCCGGGGTGGACAAGGGCGAGATCCGCAAGCGCGTGGAGGAGGCTGCCAAGATCCTCGACCTCGAGCAGTACCTCGAGCGCAAGCCGAAGGCGCTGTCCGGTGGCCAGCGCCAGCGCGTCGCCATGGGCCGCGCGATCGTCCGCTCGCCCCAGGTCTTCCTCATGGACGAGCCGCTGTCCAACCTCGACGCCAAGCTCCGCGTCCAGACCCGCACCCAGATCGCCTCGCTCCAGCGTCGCCTCGGGGTCACCACGGTCTACGTCACCCACGACCAGGTCGAGGCCATGACGATGGGTGACCGTGTCGCGGTCCTCAAGGACGGCCTGCTCATGCAGTGCGACACCCCGCGCCACATGTACGACCACCCCAACAACGTCTTCGTCGCCGGCTTCATCGGCTCCCCTGCCATGAACCTGCTCGACGTCGACGTCACCGACGGCGGCGTCCAGGTCGGCGGGTCGAAGATCCCGGTCGAGCGTGCTCGCCTGGACTCCTCCAGCGGCAAGCAGGTCACCCTCGGCGTGCGGCCGGAGGACCTCGAGCTGACCAGCGAGGGCCAGGGCATCCCGGTGACGGTCGACGTCGTCGAGGAGCTCGGCGCGGACGCCTACATCTACGGCTCCACCAACGCCAAGCAGCACGCCGACTTCGACGAGTCCGGCGCGGAGGTCCCCGAGCGCCCGTTCATCGCGCGCGTCGACGGCCGCCGTCCCCCGGCCAAGGGCGAGACCGTCTACCTCGCCCCCAAGTCCGGCCACGTCCACCTGTTCGACGCGGGCTCCGGGCAGCGCCTCGGCGACTGACCGCACCGCCGTGTACGCCGCGTGGCCGGCCCCCAGCCCGGGGGCCGGCCACGCGCCGTTTCCGGCCCGCGGCGGACGCAGCCCGGCCCGCGACGACTCGTCTGGGAGCATGGAACCGTGGCCCTGAACATCACCGCATCCCGGCCCGACCCGGCCCTGCTCGACCTGCCGTGGGAGCTCCCGCTGGAGACCTGGCCCGAGGAGCACCTGGCCGCGCTCCCCCGAGGCATCTCGCGGCACGTGGTCCGGTTCGTCAAGCTGTCCGGCCGCGTCCTGGCCGTCAAGGAGATCAAGGCGGACATCGCGGCCCGCGAGTACCAGATGCTGCGGGTGCTCAACCGGATCGAGGTGCCCTGCGTCGAGCCCTTCGGCGTCGTCAGCGGCCGCGTCGACGCCGACGGCAACCCGCTCGACGCCTGCCTGATCACCCGGCACCTGCAGTTCTCGCTCCCCTACCGCGCCCTGTTCAGCCAGTCGCTGCGCGTGGGCACCTCGACCCGCCTCATCGACGCGCTCGCGGTCCTGCTGGTGCGCCTGCACCTCACCGGTTTCTGGTGGGGCGACGTCTCCCTGTCCAACACGCTGTTCCGCCGCGACGCCGGGGCGTTCGCCGCCTACCTCGTCGACGCGGAGACCGGTGAGCTGCACCAGACGCTGACCGACGGGCAGCGCGAGCACGACCTCGACATCGCCCGGGTCAACATCGCCGGCGAGCTCATGGACCTCGAGGCGGGTGGGTTCCTGGAGGCCGGCACGGACGCCATCGACACCTCCAACCGCATCGTCACCCGCTACACCGAGCTCTGGAACGAGCTCACCGGCCTCGAGCGGTTCGAGAAGGGCGACCGGTGGCGCGTCGACGAGCGCATCCGCCGGCTCAACGAGCTCGGGTTCGACGTCGACGAGCTGGCCATCTCCACCGACTTCGACGGCACCCACATCGCGATCCAGCCCAAGGTCGTCGACGCCGGTCACCACTCCCGGCGCCTGCTGCGCCTCACCGGGCTCGACGTCGAGGAGAACCAGGCCCGTCGCCTGCTCAACGACCTCGACTCCTACCGCGCCGGCACCGACCGCCAGAACGACGACGAGGAGATCGTCGCCCACGACTGGCTCGCGCGGATCTACGAGCCGATCACGCGCACGGTCCCCCGCGACCTCGCCGGCAAGCTGGCCCCGGCCGAGCTCTTCCACGAGGTGCTCGAGCACCGCTGGTACATGTCCGAGCGGGCCGGCCACGACATCCCCATCGAGGACGCGATCCGCGACTACGTGGCAACCGTCCTCCCCTCGAAGCCGGATGAGGCTACGGTCGTCGGCGTCGACACCGTCGAGATGCCGGTCGTCGCCATGTTCGACGACCACTGAACCAGCACGAGGGGAACCCATGACCGACCAGTCCTACCCACCGCCACCGCCGGCCGCCTCGCCCCCGGGGCAGCCGGCCGCCGGTCAGGCCTGGCAGGCGCCCGACCAGGCGTGGCAGGCGCCCCAGTACGGCGGTGCCGCCGCATACCCCCACGTCCCCGGTCAGGGGCCCTGGGGACCGCTCGCCGGCTGGGGCTCGCGCGTCGGGGCGATGCTCATCGACACGCTGGTGCAGCTCATCGGGATGGTGCCCTACGTCATCGGCCTCGTGCTGTTCATCGTCGGCGCCCCCGACAGCACCTCGCGCTACGACGCGGCGACCGGTGCCATGACCACGGCCACGACCGACGAGGGCAGTGTCGGCCTCATGGTGGCCGGGGGGCTGCTGGCCCTGCTGGGCTTCGCGGCCATGCTCGGCATCCAGATCTGGAACCGCAGCTTCAAGCAGGGCCGCACCGGGCAGAGCATCGGCAAGAAGGTGCTGGGGCTCAAGCTGGTCGACGAGCGCACGGGCCAGCCGATCGGCGCGGGCATGGCCTTCGTCCGCGACCTCGCGCACGTCCTCGACGGCTTCTTCTACATCGGCTACCTCTGGCCCCTGTGGGACGAGAAGCGCCAGACGTTCGCCGACAAGGTGCTCTCCACCGTCGTGGTCGAGGTCCCCAGGGGCTGACCGCCACACGGGAGACCCGCTGCCCACGCGAGAGGGCGGTGACCACCCTTCGGTGGTCACCGCCCTCTCGGTGTCGGTGCAGTCGTGCAGCCCGTGCTGTCGGTCTCTCCTGCGTCAGGCCCGCGGCGCGGACGCGGCGCGGTAGAACTCCGACGACTCCTTCTTGTAGATCAGGAAGATGATGTAGGCCCCGAGCAGCACCTGCACGACGGCGAGCAGCCGGGTCAGCAGGGGCTGGGCCTGGATCAGGCTGGCGAGGAAGCTCAGCACGCTGATGGCGAAGAACACCGTCGCGACGATGCGGGCCCAGGACTTGCCCTTGCCGTTGGCCGAGGCCATCCACAGCCACAGCGCGACGCCGATGAGGCCGGCGACGATGCCGAAGGCGACGCCGGCGGTGACCGCCGCGTCGATCTGCGACTGGCTCATCGGGGTGGCGCTGCTCTGCGAGGCCTTCTCGACCGCGTCACGGATGGTGCCGCGGCTCAGGAGCGCCAGCAGCAGGCCGAGGAGGCTGAGGCCGGCGCCGACCTTCATCAGCATGACTGCCTGGTCCATCGCCGGCGGGCGGACGGCCGCGGCCTGCGCCGACCCGCCCTGGCTCATCTGGGGCATCTGCCCGTAGCTGCTCTCGGGCCCGGGTGGGGGCGGAGGCGGGGTTCCGTAGTCAGACATGCTGTTCCCTTCCAGCGTGGTGGGCGCCGCTCCCCCCAATGGGCGCGACGAACGGGAACGCTATCGGACCCCTGTGCGCTTGGGTGGGATTCAGCCCGCCTGCGCCCTGCGCCGAGCCACCTCGTAGAGGGTGACCCCCGCTGCGATGCCCGCGTTGAGGGACTCGGTCGCCGCCGACATGGGGATCGACACGATCTGGTCGCAGGTCTCGCGCACGAGCCGCGACAGACCCTTGCCCTCCGACCCCACGACGATGACGATCGGCTCGGTCGCCAGCTCCAGACCTGGCAGCTCGACGTCGCCGTCCATGTCGAGGCCGAGGATGAAGAAGCCCGCCTTGCGGTACTCCTCGAGGGCGCGGGTCAGGTTGGAGGCCAACGCAACCGGCACGCGGGCAGCAGCTCCGGCGGAGGTCTTCCACGCGCTGGCCGTCATGCCGACCGAGCGGCGCTCCGGCACGACGACACCGTGTCCGCCGAACGCTGCCACCGAGCGGATGATCGCGCCCAGGTTGCGGGGGTCGGTGATGCCGTCGAGCGCGACGACGAGCGGGATTCCGGGCGCCTGCGGGTCGATGAAGTCCTGCGGGTGGGCGTACTCGTACGGCGGCACCTGCAGTGCCAGGCCCTGGTGGACCGCGCCGTCGGTGAGCCGGTCGAGCTCGCCGCGGGGGGTCTCCAGCACCGCGATGCCCTTGGCCGTCGCGGTCTTGAGCGCCTCACGCACCCGGTCGTCGGCGTCGATGCGGCCCGCGACGTACATCGTCGTCACCGGCACGTCGGCGCGCAGCGCCTCGACGACGGAGTTGCGGCCGGCCACGATTTCGCTGGACGCCTTGCCGCCGGAGCGTCGGCCACCGCCGCGGGAGCCGGTGCCGCGCGAGGACGGCCCCCCGCTCTTCGCGGCGGCCTTGGCCATCTTGTGGGCCTTGTGGTTGGGGCGGTCCTCGGCACGAGGCGTGGGGCCCTTGCCCTCGAGGCCACGTCGGCGCTGTCCGCCGGAGCCGACCGACGCACCCTTCTTGGACGCGCCCTTGCGGACTGCGCCGCGGCGCTGGGAGTTGCCTGCCATCAGATGTCGCCTGTCTCTTCGTTGTCCCGCCGGGCCAGCGACCAGTTCGCTCCCGATGCGGTGTCCTCGATGACGATCCCGGCGCGACCGAGCTGGTCGCGGATCGCGTCGGCCGTGGCGAAGTCTCGGGCGGCCCGGGCGGCTGCCCGGGCCTCGAGCTGCACCTGCACGAGGGCGTCGAGGGCGCCCTGTGCGTCGCCGGAGCCGGGCGTGGTGTCGGCTCCCCAGTGCGGGTCGAGCGGGTTGACGCCCAGCAGGTCGGTCATCGCGACCACGGCCTCGAACGCCGCCAGCAGGGCCTCGGTGTCGCCGTCGTCCAGCGCGGTGTTGCCGGCCCGCACGGTCTCGTGCACGACGGCCAGCGCCCCTGAGACGTTGAGGTCGTCGTCCATCGCCGCGGCGAACCCGTCCGGGACCCGCGCGGGATCCGGGGTCGTGGAGGTGCCGTCGGGCAGCGCGCGGACGGCGCGGGTCAGGAAGCCCTCGATGCGCTCGACGGTGGCCTCGGCCTCGCGCAGCGAGCCCTCGTAGAAGTCGATGGTGGAGCGGTAGTGGGCGGCAGTCAGGTAGTAGCGCAGCGCCAGCGGGCGCGCGGTCTTGGTGACCTCGGAGACGACCAGGCTGTTGCCGAGCGACTTGCTCATCTTCTCGCCGCCCAGCGTCACCCACGCGTTGTGCAGCCAGAAGCTCGCGAACCCGAGGCCGGCCGCGTGCGACTGCGCCTGCTCGTTCTCGTGGTGGGGGAAGCGCAGGTCCACGCCACCGCCGTGGATGTCGAACGCGTCACCGAGGTACTTGCGCGCCATGGCCGAGCACTCCAGGTGCCACCCCGGTCGCCCGATGCCGAAGGGCGTCGCCCACGAGGCGGTGGCCGGCTCGGACTCCTTGCGGCCCTTCCACAGGGCGAAGTCACGGGGGTCGCGCTTGCCGCGCGGGTCGGCGTCCTGCGCCGCCTCCATGTCCTCGATCCTCTGGTGGGTCAGCGAGCCGTACTCGGGGAAGCTCTTGACGTCGAAGTAGACGTCGCCGCTGCCGTCCGGCGCGGCATACGCGTGGCCCTTCTCGACGAGCGTCTCCATGAGCTCGACCATCTCCGGGACGTGGCCGGTGGCCCGCGGCTCGTAGGTCGGGAGCAGCACCCCGAGCGACGCGAGCGCCGCCGCCGTCGCCACCTCGTTGCGGTAGGAGAGGGCGAACCACTCCTCCCCCGCCTCGGCGGACTTGGCGAGGATCTTGTCGTCGATGTCGGTGACGTTGCGCACCAGCGTCACGTCGTAGCCGTGGCGCCCCTCGAGCCAGCGGCGCAGCACGTCGAACGCCACGGCGAAGCGCACGTGGCCGATGTGGGGCTGGCTCTGCGTGGTGAGCCCACAGATGTAGATGCCCACCTTGCCGGGAACCAGCGGGGTGAACTCACGCAGCTCGCGCGTGGCGGTGTCGTACAGGCGAAGACTCACGCGCGCAAGGCTACCTGCGGGGAGGGTCCCG
The DNA here is from genome assembly GCF_052114585.1 of Pedococcus sp. 2YAF34. Taxonomy (NCBI): domain Bacteria; kingdom Bacillati; phylum Actinomycetota; class Actinomycetes; order Micrococcales; family Intrasporangiaceae; genus Pedococcus; species Pedococcus sp. 2YAF34. The sequence continues at coordinate 11,058 of NZ_JBFRFA010000012.1, read as the reverse complement.
AGCCGAAACGGCGGAAGGCGTTCCAGCCCGCTGGGGCCCGCTCGTCCTACGCTGTCGCCGCACACTGCGCCGCTCTGCTGCGGCGCTGCAGGGACGATCAGGGGAACCATGCTGGGACAGTTCGACATCCGTGGGGTCAACGTGCTGGACGTGCTGTCCATCCTGCTGCTCCTCGGCGCGGCCGGCGCGGTCCTGTCCCGCGGGCGTGGCACGGCGTGGGCCACGCGTGCCGCCGCGGGCCTCGGGCTCCTCGCGCTGGCCCGGTTCGGGGGGATGCTCGCGCTGCAGTGGATGCTCTGGGACGCGGGGACCCCGCTCGCCCTCAAGGCGCGCACCTACGGATGGGTCCAAGGGGGCCTGTGGCTCGTGAACACCGCCGGGCTCGTCCTGCTGGTCCTCGCTGTGCTCAAGGGACGCGCACCGCAGGCGCCGACGCAGCCGGCCGAGCCGTACTCCTCGGCTCAGACCGGGTAGACCAGCGCGGTCGCGATGGCGGCGAGGCCCTCGCCCCGCCCGGTGAGGCCCAGCCCGTCGGTGGTGGTGCCGCTGAGCGACACCGGCGCGTCGACCGAGGCCGACATCGCCTGCTCTGCAAGGTGTCGCCGGGTGCCGATCTTGGGACGGTTGCCGATCACCTGCACCGCCAGGTTGCCCACCTCGTACCCGGCCTCCCGCACCAGGCGGGCGGCCTCCGTGAGCAGGGTCCGCCCCGAGGCGCCGGCGAGCTCGGGCCGGTCGGTGCCGAAGTGCAGACCGAGGTCACCGATTCCCGCGGCAGAGAAGAGTGCGTCGCACGCCGCGTGGCACGCCACGTCGGCGTCGGAGTGCCCCTCGAGCCCGACCTCGCCCGGCCAGAGCAGTCCGGCCACCCACAGCTCGCGGGTCGGGTCGGCGGAGAAGCCGTGGACGTCGACCCCGATCCCCGTGCGCGGCATCCCTGGCTTCACCATGGCGCCATCCAACCACCGTCGCCGGTAATCCGGTGGACAGCGCCGACGTGACGGATAGCGTTGCCGCGCATGAGCGAACCCCTGGCGATCCCCGTGCTGTCCGGCGACCTGGTGACCCTGCGTCCCCACCGCGAGTCCGACGCCGAGGGTGTCTTCCAGCGCGCGACGGACCCGCTGGCGCAGCGCTACACGACGGTCCCGCTCGGCTACACCCCCGAGATGGCGCTGTCCTACGTCACCGAGTTCACCGCTCCCTCACCCGACCAGATCTGCTGGGCGATCGAGGTCGACGGCGCCTACGCGGGCTCGATCGACCTCCGCGTCCTCGAGGTCGACGCCGGCGCGGGGTCGCTCGGCTACGCCACGCACCAGGACTTCCGCGGCCGCGGCGTGATGACCGACGCCGTCCGCGTGGTCGTGCGCCACGCGTTCGAGGACCTCGGCTGGCAGACGGTGCGCTGGGAGGCCCACGCCGGCAACTGGGGCAGCGCCAAGCCGGTGTGGCGCACGGGCTTCCCGGTTCCCACGTTCGTCCCCGACCTGCTGGTCGAGCGGGGCACGCTCGTCGACGGCTGGATCAGCACCCTGCACGCGCCGGCGCCGCACGGGCCGGTCACCTCGTGGGACGAGGTGCGCGCAGCCCTCGAGCGGTCGGCCTGACTAGGCGTCGTCGAGGTGGCGCTGGGCGGTCGCGAGGTCGTCCGGCGTCGTCACCTTGAACGCCAGGCGGTCACCCTCCACGACGCGCACGTGCCCACCGGCCGCCTCGACCAGCGCGGCGTCGTCGGTGGCGTGGACCCCCGCCGCGTGGGCGTGCTCCAGGACCTCACGCAGGAAGGCCTGCGGGGTCTGTACGGCGCGCAGCGCGGCACGGTCGGGTGTGGCCACGACGACCCCGCGCGAGTCGACCTGCTTGATGGTGTCGGTCACCAGGAGGCCCGGGACCACGGCCGGGTGACCGGAGCGCACCTCGTGGACCAGCCGGCTGAACAGCGACGACGGCGCCAGGCAGCGGGCTGCGTCGTGCACCAGGACGATGCCGTCGTCCGTCCGCAGGGCGCGCAGGCCGGCGGCCACCGAATCGGTGCGCTCGGCCCCCCCGGCCACGACGTCGACGTCATGCGGGCGCGCGCTGCGGGACGCGATCGCGCCCGCCTCCCTGAGGTGGGAGGCGGGCGCGACCACGATCACGTGGGAGACCTCGGGTGCACCCAGTGCACGCTCGACGGCGTGCTCCAGGAGCGACCTGCCACCCAGGGCGACGAACGCCTTGGGCTCACTCGCACCGAGCCTGGCCCCGCGGCCACCGGCCACGAGGACGACTGCGGCGTTCAGGAGGCGAGGACCTCGTCGAGGATGGCCTCGGCCTTGTCCTCGTTCGTCTTCTCTGCGAGAGCCAGCTCGGAGACGAGGATCTGGCGGGCCTTGGCGAGCATGCGCTTCTCACCGGCGGAGAGCCCGCGGTCCTTGTCCCGGCGCCACAGGTCGCGGACGACCTCGGCCACCTTGATGACGTCGCCGGAGGCGAGCTTCTCGAGGTTGGCCTTGTAACGGCGCGACCAGTTGGTCGGCTCCTCGGTGTGGGGGGCGCGCAGGACGGCGAAGACCTTGTCGAGGCCCTCCTGTCCGACGACGTCCCGGACGCCGATGTCCTCGCAGTTCTCTGCAGGAACCTCGATCGTCAGGTCGCCCTGGGCCACCTTGAGCTTGAGGTAGATCTTCTCCTCGCCCTTGATCGTGCGGGTGTTGATTTCTTCGATCAGTGCAGCCCCGTGGTGGGGGTACACGACCGTCTCGCCGACCTTGAAAACCATGTGCTGTTTTCCCCTTTCGCGACCCTCAGAATATCACGACACGCCGGTCCCGGGAAAGCCAGCAGAATTGCATTTGTGCTGGTCAGAGGCGTGCAAATGCCTTGTCGGGCAACCAATTCGGTCTTGACAGAACCGCTGCTCCCGTGCAACGCGCACGGGTGCGCGCTCCGGAGCGGTGGCCCGGTAGGCTGTCCCCCGTGATGCGCCGAACCCCACTGGCCGCCCGCTCCGCAGGCCGCCCCACGTCCCTGCGTCGACTCCTCCCCGTGGCTGCAGTGGGTGCTGCACTGGCCCTGTCGGCCTGCCAGACGCAGTCGCCGGTGCAGACCGACTACCCCTACCAGCCCGCCGACGGGGTCGCCGTCGACCTCGGCCCGGTCCAGCTGCGCGACCTCGTGGTCATCAGCGTGGGCAAGGACAAGCCCGGCGTGCTGTCCGCGTCGGTGAGCAACAAGAGCGCCGACGCCCAGCGACTGGCGTTCGCCCTACCGCAGGGCCAGCCGGTCTACGCCGAGACGAAGGCGTACTCCCAGGAGCGCCTGTCCGAGGGCTCGCAGGTCCAGCTCCCCTCGGTGCCGGTCAACCCCGGCGACGTCATCACGCTCACCGTCCAGTCGCCGGCGGCCCCTGCCGCCGTGGTGACCGTGCCGGTGCTCCCCGCCGTGGGCTACTACTCGACGATGTCCCCGACGGCCGCGCCGTCGGCCACCGCCACGCCCTGAAGGGTCAGTCCGACTCGAACTTGTAGCCCAGGCCGCGCACCGTGACGATGTAGCGCGGCTCGGCCGGGTCCGGCTCGATCTTGGCGCGCAGGCGTTTGACGTGGACGTCGAGGGTCTTGGTGTCGCCCACGTAGTCGCTGCCCCACACCCGGTCGATCAGCTGCATACGCGTGAGCACGCGGCCGGTGTTGCGCAGCAGCATCTCGAGCAGCTCGAACTCCTTGAGCGGCAGCTGGGTGGTGCTGCCGCCGACGGTGACGATGTGGCGCTCGACGTCCATCCGTACCGGACCGGCCTCGATCGTCGCCGGCATGAGGTCCTCGGGCTCGGAGAGGCGCCGCAGCACCGCCTTGATGCGGGCGAGGAGCTCGCGGGAGGAGTACGGCTTGGTGACGTAGTCGTCCGCGCCGATCTCGAGGCCCACGACCTTGTCGATCTCGCTGTCCTTGGCCGTGAGCATGATGACCGGCACGTTGGAGCGCTGGCGCAGCGCCCGGCACACCTCGGTGCCCGACAGGCCGGGCAGCATGAGGTCGAGCAGGACGAGGTCGGCGCCGGCGCGGTCGAAGTCCTCGAGGGCCGCCGGCCCCGTCTCGGCGACGGCCACCTCGTACCCCTCCTTGCGCAGGAGGTAGGACAGCGGGTCCGAGAACGAGACCTCGTCCTCGACGACCAGGATGCGGGTCATGCGGGGGCTTCTCCTTGGGGCTGGTCCGGGTCCGCCGGGGCGACGACCGGGTGGGGGTGGGCAGGGGTGGCGCCGCCGGAGCGGTCGGCGGCAGCGGGCAGCCGGATGGTGAACGTCGACCCGCGGCCCTCCTCGCTCCAGACCGTCACGTCGCCGCCGTGGTTGGCGCAGATGTGCTTGACGATGGCGAGGCCGAGGCCCGTGCCGCCGGTCGCCCGCGACCTCGCCGCGTCAACGCGGTAGAAGCGCTCGAAGATGCGCTGCTGCTCGGCCTCGGGGATGCCCTGGCCCTGGTCGGTGACCGTGACCTCGACCATCTCGCCGTTGAGCCTCCCGCCCACGGCGACGCGGGTGCCGGGCTCGGAGTACGCGACCGCGTTGCCGACGAGGTTGCGCACCGCGGTGACGAGCAGGTCCTCGTCGCCGAAGACCTTGAGGTCAGGCGCGCAGGCCTCGGCGATCTCGATCTGCTTGGCGTCGGCGCCGACCCGCGAGTAGTCGATGGCCTCGTGCACCGCCGCGGTCACGTCGACCAGACGCGGTTCGTGGAGGGTGTCGGCCACCTGCAGCCTGGAGAGGTCGACGATCTCCTTGACGAGCCGGGCGAGGCGGTGGCTCTCGACCTGCATGCGGCTGGCGAAGCGCTCCACGGCCTCGGGGTCGTCCTTGGCGTCGAGGATCGCCTCGGCGAGCAGGCCGATGCCCCCGACCGGGGTCTTGAGCTCGTGGCTGACGTTGGCCACGAAGTCGCGGCGGACCTCCTCGACCCGACGGGCCTGGGTGTGGTCCTCGACGAGGAGCAGGATGTGGTTGGCGCCCAACGGCGCCACGCGCGCCTGCATGATCGAGCGCCCCTGCCCGAGGGGGCCGCGGGGCAGCTCGAGCTGCGACTCCCGGATCACGCCGTCGCGGCGCACCTGGCGCGCGAGGTGGCGCAGCTCGGCGTGGACGAGCTCGCTCCCGCGGACCAGGCCGTAGGCGACGGCAGCCGGTGAGGTCTTGATGACGGCGTCGGCGGAGTCCACGACGATCGCGCTCGAGCGCAGGACCGCGAGGACGTCGCCGACTCCTGCGGGGAGCGGCGTGGGCGCCGGGCTCGGGGGGACGCTGCGCTGCTGCCGCTCGGAGTAGCGCACCGCGACGACGGCCAGGGCGCCGGTGAGCAGACCGGCGAACCCGGCCAGCACGGCGGCAGTGGTCGCATCCACGGTTCCCAATGTACGGTGCGCGCCATACCCATCCGCGCACGAAAGCAGGGCCCCTGCGGACGGCCCCCAGATGTTCACCTGAGGTCATCCGACCGTTCACTGCCCCGTGGGAGCCTCGGCTCGCACGTAGACCGCACTCACGCTAGGGATGTAATGCGCGACGCCTTCCACGAGGACCTCGACACGATCTCCGACCAGCTGGTCGAGATGACCCGCCTCGCGGGCTCGGCCATGTCGCGGGCGACCACCGCCCTCCTCGACGCCGACATCCAGCTGGCCGAGTCGGTCATCCACGCCGACAAGGAGCTCGACCGCCTGCGAGAGGGCCTCGACGCCCTCTCGATCGACCTCCTCGCCCGGCAGCAGCCGGTCGCCACCGACCTTCGCATGGTCGTGACGTCGATGCGCATGAGCGCCGACCTCGAGCGCATGGGCGACCTCGCGCGCCACGTCGCCAAGGTCGCGCGGCTGCGCTACCCCGAGTCGGCCGTCCCCGCCGACATCCGCGCCACCATCCTGCAGATGGGCCAGGTCGCCGAGCGGATCGTGGCCAAGTGCGGGCAGGTTATCGCCGCCAAGGACGTCGAGGACGCCAAGACCCTCGAGCGCGACGACGACGCCATGGACGAGCTGCACCGCGAGCTGTTCAGCCACCTCATCGACGGGTCGTGGCAGCACGGCACCGAGGCGGCCGTCGACATGACGCTGGTCGGGCGCTACTACGAGCGCTTCGCCGACCACGCCGTCTCCGTGGCCCACCGGGTCGTCTACCTCGTCACCGGCGAGTGGGACGTCGCCGAGGACCACGAGGAGCAGGAAGACCAGCCCACCCGCGCGTGACCCACCGGAGAACCCGAAAGTTTCTCCGGGAGCTCTCAACCTGGGGGATGCTGACCCGCGTCTAGAGGTCAGGTGCCGACATCAGGTCGGCCGGGGCGAGGGGGGACCGGGATGGATACGGACGGCGAGGAGGAGTTCCGCCAGTTCGTGCAGGCGCGGTGGCACTCCCTGGTGCGTACGGCGTTCCTGCTCACCGGCGACCAGGGCCGCGCCGAGGACCTGGTGCAGACCGTCCTGGTCAAGGTGCACCGGCGCTGGGGCCACGTCGCCCACGCCGGCTCGCCGTACGCCTACACCCGGGCCGCACTCGCGAACGAGTCCGCCTCGTGGTGGCGCCGCCGCCGCGTCGCCGAGACCCTCGGCGAGGTGCCCGCCCACGCCGACCGCGCCCGCGGTGACGCGTACGCCGCGTACGACACCCGTGACGAGGTCGCCCGCGCGGTGCTCGCCCTTCCCCCGCGCATGCGGGCGGTGGTGGTGCTGCGCTACTTCGACGACCTGTCGGAGGCCGACACGGCCGAGGCGCTCGGCATGTCGACCGGCTCGGTGAAGAGCCAGGCCTCACGCGGCCTCGAGCGGCTGCGCGCCGTACTCCAGCAGACCCAGGGCACCGCCGAGAGGAGCCTGTCATGAGCATCGAGAACCAACTGCGCGAGGTGCTGTCCTCCCGCGCCGACGAGGTCGACGGACCCGTCTTCGACCCCTACCAGCGCGTGGCCGGTGCCGTCGTCACCAGCCGTCGTCGTCGCCGGGCCGGCGCGGTCGGCGCCGTGGCGGCCATTGCCGCGGTCGCGGTCATCGTGCCGTCGCTGGTGCGCGGCGACGACCACCGCACCACCCCGGCCAAGCACTCCCAGGTCGTCCCGGGCCCCTCGGACCCGCGGTGGAACACGCTGTCGACGTGGCCGACCCGGGGTGGGCTGGCGACGAACGCCGCCTTCCTCACCGCCGTCCGCGACCAGTTCGGCCCCGCACGCATCCTGTACGCCGCCGACCTGGACACCACGCGGGTGGTGGTCGCCTGGTCACCAGAGAGCGGGACGGACGGGACCCTGACCATGTACTCCGGACCCCGGGGAGCGGCGGCCACCGAACTCGTGGAGGTGTCCTCCGCCTCCGGCGGGCTGGACGACCTGGTGAGCCTGCGCGAGCACGCGGACAACGACTCGCGGCTCCTGGTGCTCGCGGCGCCCTCGGTCCGCTCCATCGGGGTCTCACCGACGGTCCGCATCGACCCAGACGGGACGGTGACGCGCGCCGACTACCGCGTGGAGCAGCTCAAGGACGGCGTCTGGTCGGGCCCCCTCTCCGACGCCCCGGCCAGGCTCGTCCGGGTGCGCGTCGTCGGGAAGAGCTCCAACCCCGTGACCCTCATGGGCCGCACCACCCGTCCGGACGACGGCACCTCGATCTGCCTGTCGTGCACCGGGGCGGACTACCTGGCCAAGGCCGAGGCCGCCATGGCCTCGGGCGTCGCGACGGTGCTGGGGGTGCCGTCGGCGGACGCGGCGCCGGCCACGGTCTACGACGGACCGGTCGACCCGGCCGTCGCCCGGCTGGTGGGTGCCGAGAACGCGTCCGGCTCCACCCTGCGGCTCACGGTGGTCGACACGGCGGTGGGCAGGACGACGGTGCGCAGCGCCCTGCTGTCGATCATCGCGAAGGACGGCACCAGCGCCTCGACGATCGAGCTGTCCGACGGCACGCCGATCGACTCCAGCAGCGCGGGCCAGCGGCCGTTCGTCCTGCGTGGGACCGACCTGCGCCAGACCACGACGTCCGCCCAGGTCTTCGCGCCGAAGGCGGCCAGCGTGCAGCTGGTGTCAGGCAGCCCGACCATCTACCCCTCGAGCCCCAAGGTCCCGGTCGTCGACGGCTCGGCCCGGGTGACGGTGCCGGTGTGGAGCAGCGACAACACGCCGTACGAGGTGGCCTCCTACGACGCGCAGGGCAGGCAGCTCGGGCTCTGGCCCCTCGACCTGGCCAGCAGCGACTCGTGGCTGGGGGCCGAGGCGCCCAACCGTCCCTAGCGGCCCTGGTTGGCGACGGCGGCGGCCGCCTCGGCCGCCGCCTCGGGGTCGAGGTACTCGCCCGGCTTCGTCGGCATGAAGTCGTCGCCGAGGGTGTAGACCAGCGGCTGGCCGGTCGGGATGTTGAGGGCGGCGATGTCCTCGTCGCTGATCCGGTCGAGGTGCTTGACCAGCGCACGCAGGCTGTTGCCGTGTGCGGTGACGAGCACCGTCTCGCCGGCGCGCAGGTCGTCCTGGATGGCGCCCTCCCAGTAGGGCATCATCCGGGCGATGACGTCCTTGAGGCACTCGGTGCGGGGCACCTCGACCCCGGCGTACCGCGGGTCGCCGGTCTGGTCGAACTCCGAGCCGACCTCGATCGGCGGCGGCGGGGTGTCGAACGAGCGACGCCAGAGCATGAACTGCTCGTCGCCGTACTTCTCGCGGGTGGCCGCCTTGTCGAGGCCCTGGAGGGCTCCGTAGTGCCGCTCGTTGAGCCTCCAGTCGCGGCGCACCGGGATCCAGTGGCGGTCGGCGGCGTCGAGCGCGAGGTTGGCGGTGGTGATGGCCCGACGCAGCACCGAGGTGTGCAGCACGGTCGGCAGCACTCCCTTGTCCTTCAACAGCTTCCCGCCGTCGACGGCCTCCTGCCTCCCCTGGTCGTTGAGGTCGACGTCGACCCAGCCGGTGAAGAGGTTCTTGGCGTTCCATTCGGAGTGCCCGTGGCGCAGGAGGATGAGCGTGTATGCCATGGGGAGCAGCCTAGTGACCGCCTGTCGGCGGGCGCAGGACCCGTCTCAGGCGGGGTGGGGTGCCGGAGCAGGGTCGCCCGGGCGGGCGAGCAGGTGCCGGAACGCCTCCAGGTTGCGCAGCGACTCCCCACGCGAGACCCGCCACTCCCACTCCTTGCGCATGCTCGTGATGAACCCGAGGGCCAGGAGCTCGTTGAAGTGGGAGTCAGCCGCGTCGAGCAGCGCACCGACCACCTGGTCGAGGTAGGCCGCGTCCACGCCGGCCGCCGGGAGCCTGCCGGTCACGTAGACGTCGCCCGAGCCGTCGACCGCGTAGGCGAGGCCGGGCAGGCGCAGGTTCTTGCGCAGCAGGTAGCGGTAGAACTCCTCGTGGTTCTCGTCGGGGTTGCGGATGACGAACGCCGACACCGACAGCGAGTCGGCGCCGACGACGAGGGAGACGACCGTCTTGAGCTTCTTCTCCCCCGGCAGCGTCACGACGTACTCACCCCGGCGGGCACCCTGCTCCCACTCGAGCCCGGCCTCGCGGAGGAACTCCTCGAGGACCTCGTCCAGCCGGCTCACGGGACCACCGCCGCGGGCACGCCCTGGAGGGCGCCCTGGGGCTGCGGCGTCTCCTGCGAGCGGGCGCGCGCCCGCTTCGCCTCGACGTAGACCTCGTAGAGCCGCTCCGCCGTCCGGTCCCACCCGAACAACGCGGCGTGCTCGACCGCCTTGTGCGACAGCGCCTTTCGCGTTTCCGGGTCCACCAGCAGCCCTTCCAGCGCGTCCGCCCACACCGGTATGTCGTGCCCGTCCACCAGCACTCCGGCCTCCCCCACCGCGGACGGCAGGCCACCGACCCGCGCGGCCACGACCGGGGTGCCGCAGGCCTGCGCCTCGACCGCCACGAGCCCGAACGACTCGGAGTAGGAGGGCACGGCGACGAGGTCGGCGGCGCGGTACCACTGCGCCAGCTCGGTCCGCGGCACCGGTGGGACGAACCTGACCTGGCCCTGCACGCCCAGCCCGGTCGCGAGCTCCTGCAGCGACTGCGGGTGCGCCAGGCCTGAGCCGCTCGGGCCGCCGAGGACGGCCACGACGAGCTCGCCGCGCCAGTGCGGGTGCCGGGCCAGCAGTTCGGCAGCCGCCTGCACGAGCACCTCCGGCGCCTTCAACGGCTGGATGCGCCCCACGAAGAGCAGCACCTTCGCGTCGAGCGGCAGGCCGACCTGCGCACGGGCTTGGCGCTGGTCGCCGGGAGAGAAGAGGGTCAGGTCGACGCCGGGAGGCACGACGACCACCTTCTCGGGCTCGGCGGCGTAGAGCTCGATCAGCTCGGACCGCTCGCCCGAGGTGTTGGCGATGAGGCGGTCGGCGGCCTCGACCACCTGGACCTCGCCGATCTCGCGGCCCGACGGCTCGGGGTCGTCACCGCCCGCGAGGTGGAGGTTCTTGACCCGCGCCATGGTGTGCATGGTGTGGACCAGCGGCACCTGCCACCGGTCGGCCGCGAGCCACCCGACCTGGCCCGAGAGCCAGTAGTGGGAGTGCACGAGGCTGTAGTGGTCCTCCGGGGCGTGGGCACCGGTGCGCATCACCCCCGCTGCGAACGCGCAGAGCTGGCCGGGCAGGTCGTTCTTGCCCAGCCCCTCGTAGGGGCCGGCGGTGACGTGCCGGACGAGCACCCCGGGCTCGAGCTCGACGGTCGGCGGCTGGTCGGCCGTGGTGGTGCGGGTGAAGATCTCCACCTCGACGCCGCGGGCAGCGAGCTGGTGCGCCACCTCGACGACGTAGACGTTGAGGCCGCCCGCGTCACCGGTGCCCGGCTGCTCCAGCGGAGAGGTGTGCACGCTGAGCATGGCGACGCGGTCGATGCGGTCGCTGCTGGGCATGTCTCGAAGTCTGCCACCCGGCCGCCGGGTCGGCAGGCGAGGGGCGTCTAGGTGTACTGACCTGACAGGTTGGTTGAGGGAGTGCGACTCCTCGATCTGAGGGGATGACGTGGGAGGGCCTCCCGCGGTGGAGTGGAACTGCTGAAGGTTCACTTCGCCAAACAGGAGGCCCTCGTGTCCCACGCTAACGCTGCACTGACT